>NZ_LGYX01000011.1:0-215672 GCF_001264395.1 Pantoea sp. CFSAN033090
CGGCGCAGTCTCCTGTGCCTCCTGACCCGTTTTCCGTTGCCGGTTTGCCGTGTCAGTGGAGGCGCATTATAGGGAACGGCTCAGATAGCGCAAGTGCAAATTGAGACTTTTTTACTGACCGTTCATTTTGCACTCAAAAGGAGTATTAAATAAGCAAAAACCCCTCAAAAAGGCAAAAAAAACGGGCCAGAGGCCCGTTTTTCATTCCACAGCCTTACTGATGTGCAGTAATGATGTTGTTCTCCACATCCATTTCGATGGTTTTGCCTGGCACCAGCGAACCGGCAAGGATCTGCTGAGCCAGCGGGTTCTCGATCTGCTGCTGTATCGCACGTTTCAGCGGACGTGCACCGTAGACCGGATCATACCCGTTCTCCGCCAGCAGTTTGATCGCATCATCAGAGATGTGCAGCTGATAACCCCGTTCATCCAGACGTTTGTACAGCCGCTGCAGCTGAATCTGCGCAATAGACGCAATATGTTTCTCAGCCAGCGGATGGAACACCACCACCTCATCAATACGGTTGACGAACTCAGGACGGAAATGCTGTCCGACCACACCCATCACGATATCTTTCATTTCCGGGTAACTGAGATTGCCGAACCGCTCCTGGATTAAATCTGATCCCAGGTTAGAGGTCATAATCACCACGCTGTTACGGAAATCGACCGTCCGGCCCTGCCCATCCGTCAGACGCCCATCATCCAGCACCTGCAGCAGAATGTTAAAGACATCAGGATGCGCTTTCTCTACTTCATCCAGCAGGATGACCGAATAAGGCCGACGGCGCACAGCTTCGGTCAGATAACCGCCCTCTTCATAGCCGACATAACCCGGAGGTGCACCCACCAGCCGTGATACTGAGTGTTTTTCCATAAATTCAGACATGTCGATACGAACCATCGCATCGTCACTGTCGAACAGGAAGTTAGCCAGCGCTTTACACAACTCCGTCTTACCGACCCCGGTTGGCCCCAGGAACAGGAAGGAACCGATAGGCCGGTTTGGATCAGAAAGGCCTGCGCGACTACGGCGAATAGCATTCGATACCGCCTCAACCGCTTCATCCTGTCCAATGACCCGGCCATGTAAGTCCTGCTCCATGCGCAGTAACTTATCGCGCTCACCTTCCATCATTCGTGCGACCGGAATACCGGTCCAGCGTGCCAGCACATCGGCAATCTCCACATCGGTTACCCGGTTACGCAGTAACTTCATGGTCTTGCCTTCGGCCTGAGTCGCTGCGGCTAACTGTTTTTCCAGTGCCGGAATTTTACCGTACTGCAGCTCTGACATCTGAGCGAGGTCACCCTGGCGACGTGCCTGCTCTAAATTCAGACGCGCCTGCTCAAGTTCCGCTTTAATGTTCTGCGTGCCGGACAGCGAGGCTTTCTCTGTCTTCCACTCATCTTCCAGCTCGGCGTATTCGCGCTCTTTCTGGTTGAGTTCGGTTTCCAGCATCTCAAGACGCTTGATGCTGGCATCGTCCGCCTCTTTCTTCAGCGCCTGCTGCTCCAGCTTCAGCTGAATGATACGGCGCTCAAGGCGATCCAGTGACTCCGGCTTCGAGTCCATCTGCATACGAATGCTGGAAGCCGCCTCATCGATCAGGTCAATCGCTTTATCCGGCAGCTGCCGGTCAGCAATATAACGATGAGACAGGGTCGCCGCCGCGACAATCGCCGGGTCAGTGATCTGCACATGGTGATGCAGTTCATAACGCTCTTTCAGACCACGCAGAATGGCGATGGTATCTTCCACACTCGGCTCAGCCACAAAGACTTTCTGGAAACGACGCTCCAGCGCGGCATCTTTTTCAATGTACTGGCGATACTCATCAAGCGTAGTGGCACCCACACAGTGCAGTTCACCACGCGCCAGCGCAGGTTTAAGCATATTGCCGGCGTCCATCGCACCGTCCGCTTTACCGGCTCCCACCATGGTGTGCAGCTCGTCGATAAACAGAATGACGTTGCCTTCCTGTTTCGACAGGTCACTCAGTACGCCTTTCAGACGCTCTTCGAATTCACCGCGATATTTCGCCCCGGCCACCAGCGCCCCCATATCCAGTGCCAGTACCCGACGTCCTTTCAGACCCTCAGGCACTTCACCATTGATGATGCGCTGCGCCAGCCCTTCGACAATCGCGGTTTTACCCACGCCAGGTTCACCAATCAGTACCGGGTTGTTTTTGGTACGGCGCTGCAGAACCTGGATGGTGCGGCGAATCTCTTCGTCACGACCAATGACCGGGTCGAGTTTGCCCTTCTCTGCTCGCTCGGTCAGATCGATAGTGTATTTTTTTAAAGCCTGGCGCTGATCTTCAGCCCCCTGATCGTTCACGTTGTCTCCTCCCCGCATCTGTTCAATCGCACTGGTGATTTTTTCGCGCGTTGCGCCCGCTGCTTTGAGCAGATCGGCCAGTGAGCCCCGCGATTCCAGCGCGGCCAGAACAAATAATTCGGATGAAATAAAGTTATCGTTGCGCTTCTGCGCCAGCTTGTCGCACAGGTTTAATACCCGGACGAGGTCAGATGAGGGTTGTACATCGCCTTCGCTGCCTTCAACTTGTGGCAGGCGATCAATAGCCTGCTCAACCTGAGCGCGAAATGGCGTAACGTCGACACCGGCCGAAGTCAGTAAAGGTGAAACCGATCCGCCTTCCTGTTTGAGCAATGCGCTCATCAGATGCAGAGGTTCGATGAATTGATTGTCGTGTCCCAGAGCGAGGGACTGCGCGTCGGCGAGAGCCAGCTGAAATTTATTAGTAAGACGATCCAGACGCATAATTCCTCCCATTACAGGTCAAAATGCTACTGGAGATTAAATGAGGTCATCCCTCAAAATTTCAAGGTTAATGACCTGAGATTTGAGTAAAAAATACGCTAACTGGACCGTCTTATGGCGTAAGGTTATAACAGCCAGATCAAAGTTGCCATACGCCCGGTGATCCCATCGCGGCGGAAAGAGAAGAAATCGTCGCGCTGCGTAAAGGTACAAAGGCTGCTGGCGCTGACTGAATTCACGCCCGCTGCCTGTAGTCGCATCTGCGCCAGCAGGCCGATGTCGGCGTAAAAGCGGTCACCTGATGGACGGAAAGCCTGCACAGCCCGGGGTTCCTGAGCCATAAAGGCCTGACGTACTTCTGCGCCGACCTCAAACGCATCGGGTCCGATTGCCGGTCCAAGCCAGGCATGAATCTGATCAGGCGGCGAACGAAACTGCGCCAGCGTATTTTCCAGTACACCCGCACAAAGTCCGCGCCAGCCTGCATGTGCCGCCGCCACTTCCGTGCCATCCTGCGAACAGAACAGGACCGGAAGACAGTCAGCGGTCATGATGGCGCAGACGACACCGGGCTGATCGGTAATACAGGCATCAGCACGTAATGGCGTACTTTCCCCTGCAGTCAGACGCACAACCTCAGTGCCATGAACCTGATCCAGCCACTGCGGCATGGCAGGTAAACCTGCCTCTTCCATCAGCAACTGCCGGTTACGCGCCACCGCATCCGGATTATCTCCCACATGCCCGCCGAGATTCAGTGCATCCCAGGGCGATGTGCTGATGCCGCCCTGTCGCTGCGTCGAGCAGGCCCGAACGCGTGACGGAGCGGGCCATTGAGGAGTAATCAGATTCATCACCAATTCAACTGGTCTTTAAATTCTTCAGTGTCTGCTTTTAACGCCGCGATGAGATCAACCATGTCCTGCGGAAGCGCAGCATGGAATTCCATTTCAATACCGCTAATGGGGTGATAGAGGCGCAACATCGTGGCGTGCAGTGCCTGACGATCGAAACCGCGCAGCGTAGTAATAAATGCTTCAGACGCGCCTTTTGGCGGACGCGGACGGCCACCGTAAAGCGGATCGCCCACCAGCGGATGGCTGATGTGAGACATATGCACACGGATCTGGTGAGTACGACCGGTTTCCAGACGCAGGCGCAGACGGGTATGGGCCCGGAAGTGCTCCATGATGCGGTAATGCGTGACCGCCGGTTTACCCATTGGGTGTACCGCCATGTGGGTGCGTTTAGTTGAGTGACGGCTGATAGGCTGCTCAACGGTGCCGCCCGCAGTCATATTGCCAATCGCAACCGCTTCATATTCACGGGTGATTTCGCGACGCTGCAGCGAGTCCACCAGATGCGTCTGAGCCGGAACAGTTTTCGCGACCACCATTAAACCGGTGGTGTCTTTATCCAGGCGGTGTACGATGCCCGCGCGCGGCACATCCATAATCGCCGGATAGTGATGAAGTAAGGCGTTTAACACCGTGCCATCCGGATTACCGGCGCCAGGGTGAACCACGAAGTCGCGTGGTTTGTTGATGACAATAATGTCTTCATCTTCATAAACGATGTCGAGTGGCAGATTCTGCGGTTCCCAGCGCTGCGCCTCCTCGATCTCAGCGTCAATCGCGACCAGCTCGCCGCCCAGCACTTTTTCTTTGGGTGTATCGACCATGACGCCGTTTACAGTAACGCGACGATCGAGGATCCACTCTTTTATGCGAGAACGTGAATAATCAGGGAACAATTCCGCCAAAGTCTGATCTAAGCGTTGTCCGAGTTGTGATTCGGATACCGTTGCGGTGAGTTGAACTTGTTGTGCCATATACAGCTTCTTCGTTAACGTTGGGTTTTCACGGCGATGCCGTTTAATATAATGTGCTATCGTACCTGGTCATTACCGGGAGCTATACGGACAGCTTCCGCCATAACATTTGAGGATAATCACTTCGTCATGACGCGTATGAAACATCTGGTGGCTGCTGCCACACTGAGCCTGGCACTTGTTGGTTGTTCCGGCTCAAATGACGCGGTACCGGACAGCCCGCCTTCTGAAATCTATGCTACAGCGCAGCAAAAGCTGCAGGACGGTAACTTTAAAGCTGCGATTAAGCAACTGGAAGCGCTGGATAATCGTTATCCGTTCGGTCCTTATTCGCAGCAGGTGCAGCTGGATTTAATCTACGCGTACTATAAAAATGCCGATCTGCCCCTGGCGCAGGCTGCCATTGCTCGCTTTATGCGTCTGAACCCCACGCATCCGAACATTGACTATGTCATCTATATGAAAGGTCTGACGGACATGGCGCTGGATGACTCCGCGCTGCAGGGCTTCTTTGGTATTGATCGTTCTGACCGCGATCCGACGCACGCTCGTGATGCTTTCCGCGACTTCTCTCAGCTGCTGCGGAGTTACCCGAACAGCCAGTATGCGGCTGATGCTCAGAAACGCCTGGTCTATCTGAAAGACCGTCTGGCTAAATATGAGCTGTCAGTGGCGCAATTCTATACTAAGCGTGAGGCTTATGTCGCGGTTGTTAACCGTGTCGAAGGTATGATGCGCGATTATCCGGATACGCAGGCAACACACGATGCCCTGCCGCTGATGGAGAATGCTTACCGCAATCTGCAGCTGAACGCTGAAGCCGATAAAGTGGCGAAAATCATTGCAGCTAACAAAAGCTGATAGTCAGACAGATTCTCAGCCATAAAAAAAGCAGCCTCTCAGGGCTGCTTTTTTTTGCTTACAGAACAGTCAGATTTGGATCTGTTCTCAGCGAGCTAACTCATCAAGCATGCCGTGTTAATCGTTTCGCTTCAAGCCATTTCGGCCAGTTTCTCTGCCTTTCTCACAGAATGTTGTGACTGACAAAAAGTGACATTTTTTCGTGATCGAAATCCCACATTGAACGCTTTTTCGCGCTATGCTGAGAAGACCAAGACGGAAATGACAGAGAGGTAAGAACGATGATTCTGAACATTACCAGTAAACAAATGGACATCACTCCGGCAATCCGAAGCCATGTTGAAGACCGTCTCGCCAAGCTCGAAAAATGGCAAACCGACCTGATTAATCCACATATTGTCCTTTCCAAAGAGCCCAAAGAATTCGTGGCTGACGCCACTATTAACACACCTAACGGGACTCTGGTGGCCAGCGCCAAGCACGATGATATGTATACCGCTATCAACGATTTGATTGCCAAGCTCGAGCGTCAGCTGAATAAAGTTCAGCACAAGTCTGAAGCACGCCGCGCCAGTGCCAGCGTGAAAGACATCATTCCCGCCGACGAAGAGTCCTGATTTTCTTAACGCTGTTTCTTAACGCGCCTCCGGGCGCGTTTTTTATTGACAGCTTTTAAGCAGTACGGTTACTCTCAGGTCACTCTCTTTTCGGACATTACCATGAAACCTGATCTGTTTTTCTTCGCTTTCTTTTTTACCTTCCCCTGAACGGGAGGCCATTCGTCGTATGAAAATGAAAGCGAAGACGAACACCGAAGCCTCCCAACCGGGAGGCTTTTTTTTTGGATAGCATACAGGTGAGCCCTATGAATCCCGATAATCCATTGCTGGCGCTACGCGACAAAATCAGCGCCGTGGATAAAAAACTTCTGACGCTGCTGGCCGAGCGTCGTTTGCTGGCAGTGGAAGTTGCACAAGCGAAACTGGCGACGCATCGCCCGATTCGGGATGTGGAGCGCGAACGCGCGCTACTGGAGAATCTCATCGTACTGGGTAAGGCACACAACCTGGATGCGCACTACATCACCCGTCTGTTCCAGCTGGTAATTGAAGATTCCGTGCTGACTCAGCAAGCGCTGCTGCAAAAAAACCTCAACCATCCCCATGCGCATGCCGCCCGTATCGCCTTTCTGGGCCCGAAAGGCTCTTATTCGCATCTTGCAGCACGCAACTACGCGTCGCGCCATTTCGATAGCATGGTGGAGTGTGGCTGCCTGAAGTTTCACGACATCATCAAACAGGTCGAAAATGGCGTAGCTGATTACGCCGTGATGCCGATTGAGAATACCAGTTCAGGCTCGATCAACGATGTCTACGATCTGCTGCAACAGACCAGCCTCTCAATCGTGGGCGAGCTGACATTGCCTATCGACCACTGCGTGCTGGTGAATGGCCCCACCGATCTTCAGCAGATTGAGACGGTTTACAGCCATCCTCAACCGTTCCAGCAGTGCAGCCAGTTTATTAATCGTTTCCCGCACTGGAAAATCGAATACACCGAGAGTACCGCGGCAGCGATGGAGAAAGTGGCTGCGCTCAACTCACCTAAGGTGGCGGCGCTGGGCAGTGAGGCCGGCGGCGAACTCTATCAGCTGCAGGTGCTGGAACGTAATCTGGCGAATCAGCAGCAGAACCACACCCGCTTTATCGTGCTGGCCCGCAAAGCAATCGAGGTTTCTGACCAGGTGCCAGCGAAAACCACGCTGATTATGGCAACCGGACAGCAGGCGGGTGCGCTGGTCGACGCGCTGCTGGTGCTGCGTCAGCACAACCTGATTATGAGCAAGCTGGAGTCCCGCCCGATTAATGGTAATCCGTGGGAAGAGATGTTTTACATTGATGTGCAGGGCAACCTGCAATCAGAGCGGATGCAGCAGGCGCTGCAGGAATTACAGACCATGACCCGCTCTCTGAAGGTACTGGGCTGTTACCCCAGCGAAAATGTGGTGCCCGCTGAACCTGGCGAATAAAAAGAAGAAAAAAGGCATCCAACTGGATGCCTTTTTCATTGATGGATGGCTGTCATTTATGGGCGGCTGTCATTGGCCGATCGCAACAGGCTTCGGCTTTCGACCAGGAAGCGTTTTGCGTGATCGCCAAACCACTGTTCAACCCGGTTAAAGCTGGCGATAAACGCCTGCTTGTCGCCCTGCTCCAGCAGCGCAATGGCTTCACCAAACCGCTGGTAATAGCGTTTTATCAGCGCCAGATTACTCTCTGAAGACATGATGATATCCGCATAGAGTTGCGGATCCTGAGCGAACAACCGCCCCACCATCGCCAGTTCCAGCCGGTAAATGGGCGACGAGAGCGCCAGCAGCTGATCCAGATTGACGTTCTCTTCGGCTAAATGCAGACCATAAGCGAAGGTAGCAAAGTGACGCAGCGCCTGAATGAATGCCATGTTCTGGTCATGCTCAACAGCGCTGATACGATGCAGACGCGCACCCCAGACCTGAATCTGCTCCAGGAACCACTGATACGCTTCCGGTTGTCTTCCATCACACCAGACCACCACCTGTTTTGCCAGGCTGCCGCTGTCCGGGCCAAACATCGGATGCAGACCCAGCACAGGCCCGTTATGGGCAGCCAGCATTGCCTGCAGAGGCCGGTTTTTGACCGACGCCAGATCGACCAGAATACAATCTTCCGGCAGTGGTGGCAGTTGGGCAATCACCTGCTCGGTCAGGTGAATCGGCACGCTAATGATCACCATTCCGGCATCACTGAGCAGAGTCTCAGCCTGAGGCCAGTCCTCTTTATCCAGCGTTTTAACCGTATAGCCTGATAGCCCGAGCATTTTTTCAAACAGCCGGCCCATCTGGCCCTTACCACCGACAATCACCACCGGGCGCAGTTCAGGACAGAGGGTTTTAAAGCCTTTGTCATTCTCGCTGGTATAGGATTCCCGCATCACGCGACGCAGCACATCCTCAATCAGATCCGGTGGTACACCGAGCGCTTCGGCCTCTTTGCGACGCGAAGCCAGCATCGACGCTTCACGCTCAGGCACATAGATAGGCAGGCCGTAACGGCTCTTCACTTCACCTACTTCGGCCACCAGTTCCAGTCGCTTAGCCAGCAGATCCAGCAGCGCTTTATCAACACTGTCAATTTGATCGCGTAACGCGGTCAGTTCAGCCACCATTGCTCTTACACCTCTTGTGACAGACGCGCCGACAGCACTCCCTGCAGATCCTGATGCATTTCACGCAGCAACGTTTCGGTCACTTCCCAGTTGATGCATGCATCGGTTACGGAAACGCCATACTTCATTTCGCTGCGTGGCTGCTCAGAAGACTGGTTACCTTCATTGATATGGCTTTCCAGCATCAAGCCAATGATTGAACGGTTCCCGTCTTTGATCTGCGCAATAGCGGATTCCGCTACGCCAGGCTGACGGCTGTAGTCTTTGTTCGAATTACCATGGCTGCAATCTATCATTAAGGCTGGACGCAGTCCCGCCTTGAGCATCTCTTTTTCACACTGCGCGACATCTTCAGGACCGTAGTTCGGCGCTTTGCCGCCACGCAGGATCACGTGACCATCCGGATTGCCCTGAGTCTGCAGCAGGCAGACCTGACCGGCCTGATTAATCCCGACAAAACGGTGTGGCATTGCGGCAGCACGCATGGCGTTGATTGCCGTTCCCAGACTGCCATCGGTGCCATTTTTAAAGCCTACCGGCATCGACAGGCCCGAGGCCATTTCACGGTGCGTCTGCGATTCAGTGGTACGGGCGCCAATGGCAGACCAGCTGAACAGGTCGCCCAGATATTGCGGACTATTGGGATCCAGCGCTTCAGTGGCCAGAGGCAAACCCATTTCAACCAGGTTCACCAGCAGCTGGCGCGCAATGTGCAGACCCGCTTCCATATCAAACGAGTTATCCATGAAAGGATCGTTGATCAGCCCTTTCCAGCCGACGGTGGTACGAGGTTTTTCAAAATAGACGCGCATCACGATAAAGAGCTGATCTTTCAGCTGTTCAGAAAGGGTTTGCAGACGACGAGCATAGTCCAGTGCCACTTCGGTATCGTGAATTGAGCAGGGTCCGCACACTACCAGCAGACGCGGATCGCGGCCGGCAATAATGTCAGAGATAGTCTGGCGCGACGCCGCGACCTGATCCTGCTGTTCAGTGGTCAGTGGAAACTTCGCTTTCAGCTCTTCAGGCGTGATTAATACCTGTTCACCGGCGATATGCACATTGTTCAGCGCGTCTTTTTGCATGATGGCGATCCTTTGGCTCGTATTGGCAGTCATGGACTCCTCACTGAGGAATGCAAATACTGTATCACAGGCAATACATAGCGCAATATTATATGTACACTTTTATTACCACGGATGATGAAGGGTGCGAAATATACTTAAAATAAACAATAAAATCATTCATATAATAAAAACCTCAATCACAAAAACCAAAGACAATTGTACAAATAAGTTTACAGTTAAGGTTATTGCCTTTCTTCTACCCACAGGCAGAATAAAAGAATCATTCTGTTCGCGCTGAGAGAGTTATGTACCCATCACCACAAAATATTTATCTGCGACCTTTTGAGCTCAGCGACGTATCTGCGTTTACCACTGCGGTTAATGCCTCGCTGGATAGCCTTATCCCATGGATGGTCTGGGCGCATCACGATTATCAGCCTCATGAAGCAGAAAGCTGGATCCGCTTTACCCACTGGCAACGGATGAAAGAGGAAGCGGAAGAGTTTGCCATCGTTGATCAGCATGACCAGCTGCTGGGGGGCGCAGGAATACGCTTTGCCCGTCATCCGGGTGACACCAGCGCAATTGGCTACTGGGTTCGCAGTGATGCACAGCGTCAGGGAATCGCCAGCCGCGCGGTGGCCGCGTTGCTGCCGCTGGGGTTTTCACGCCCAGAGACCCGGGTGATTGAGATTCTGGCAGCAGAGGATAACCTGGCCAGTCGGGGCGTGGCTGAGAAGTGCGGTGGTCAGTTCATTGGCTGTCGCTATGGCCTGATCGTCTTAGAGGAAGGGCCGGTTAATACCGCGATTTATCATTTTCAGCGGCCGGACGACGGTTAACTGCAGGCAGTAAGGTTGACTGTGACATAAAAAAGGGGCTGGCAGATGCCAACCCCTTGTTTGCTATTAACTTTTAGATGTCGCGTTAGCGATACCTTAGTTAAGACGCTCTTTAATACGAGCAGACTTACCAGTACGCTCACGCAGGTAGTACAGTTTGGCTTTACGCACAGCGCCACGACGTTTAACAGCGATGCTGTCAATTACAGGTGAATGAGTCTGGAATACACGCTCAACGCCTTCGCCGTTAGAAATTTTGCGAACAGTGAATGCAGAGTGCAGACCGCGGTTACGGATAGCGATAACCACGCCCTCGAATGCCTGCAGACGTTTTTTAGAACCTTCAACGACCCATACTTTCACTTCCACGGAATCACCCGGGCGGAAGGAAGGTACGTCCTGTTTCATCTGCTCTTGTTCAATTTGCTTGATAATGTTGCTCATAATTAAATCTCATATCCTGGGTAAACTGATAGTCGGGGAAGAGCTTACTCTTCCACATCATCGTTTTGTTGCTGCTGAGATTCCCGCTGGAACTCATTCAGCAACCTTGCTTGCTCTTCAGTCAGAGCCAGGTTTTCCAGAAGTTCAGGTCTTCTCAGCCAGGTACGGCCTAGCGACTGCTTCAGACGCCAGCGGCGGATATCAGCATGGTTGCCTGACAGTAATACTGCCGGGACCTCCACGCCGTCTAACACTTCAGGTCGGGTATAGTGCGGACAATCCAGCAAACCTTCCGAGAACGAATCCTCATCGGCTGACGCCTGCTTGCCGAGCACGCCAGGAATAAACCGGGCGACTGCGTCAATCATCGTCATCGCTGGCAGTTCCCCGCCGCTGAGAACGTAATCACCGATTGACCATTCTTCATCAATTTCGGTCTGGATTACGCGCTCATCAATCCCTTCATAGCGGCCACAGACCAGAATTAACTTGTCCCGTGCCGCCAGTTCGCAAACGCCCTGTTGGTCCAGTTTGCGACCCTGAGGTGAAAGATATATCACCCTGGCCCCATCACCTGCCGCTGCTTTCGCTGCGGAGATGGCATCCCGTAAGGGTTGTACCATCATCAGCATTCCCGGTCCGCCGCCGTAAGGACGATCATCCACGGTACGGTGCCGGTCGTGCGTGAAGTCACGAGGACTCCAGCTCTGAATGCTGAGCAGACCGTTTTTTACAGCCCGGCCAGTTACCCCGTAATCGGTAATAGCGCGAAACATTTCTGGAAACAGGCTAATAACACCAATCCACATTGTATTCGCCGTTACGTTACCGTTCGATTCGGAGATCAAAAACCAGGATCCCAATCTACCTCAATGATGCCAGTAGAGAGATCGACTTTCCTGATAACCTGTTCATCAAGAAACGGAATTAACCGCTCCTGAGCACCGAATGCATCCTTCAGGTTTGCCTTAACGACGAGAACGTCGTTCGAGCCGGTTTCCATCATATCGATGACTTTACCCATCTCGTAGCCTTCAAGGTTAACTACCTGGCAGCCCATAAGGTCTTTCCAGTAGTAGTCGCCCTCTTCCAGCGATGGCAACTGCGTCGAGTCAACCTGAATTTCGCAATTGGTTAACTGAGCCGCCGCATCCCGATCTTCAATGCCTTTGACTTTGATGATCAGGTCCTGATTGTGGTGCTTCCAACCGTCCAGTTCGACCTGCTGCCATTTACCGGCGCGCTGGATGAACCAGGGTTGGTAGTTGAAGATGCTTTCAGCGTCTTCAGTGGAGGAAAACACTTTGAGCCAGCCGCGAATACCGTAGGCGGCTCCCATCTTACCCAATACAATCGGGTTAACAGGAGGCTGTGCGGCAATTTGTCTGCTCATGCTCACCACCGTGACAGATTAAGCTGCTTTCTTAGCTTCTTTGACCAGCGCGTTAACGCGATCAGAAAGCGTTGCGCCCTGGCCAACCCAGTGCTCGATACGATCCAGATCAAGACGCAGACCTTCAGCCTGACCAGATGCGATCGGGTTGAAGAAACCAACGCGCTCGATAAAACGACCGTTGCGTGCATTGCGGCTGTCAGTGACGACGACCTGATAGAACGGACGCTTTTTAGCGCCGTGACGTGCCAAACGAATTGTTACCATAACATCCTCTTCAGTTAATAAAACACCCGGCCCCCATCGAGGAACGGGGTCCGGGTGCTGTATAAAAAGCCCGAAAATTTTACTCATTTTGGCGAAAAAAGCAACCTAAACCGTGCCATTTCGGGCTTTTTTGTGGAACGCTTTAGCGGCCAGGAAAACCTGGCGGCATCATACCCTTCATGCCGCGCATCATTTTCGCCATACCGCCCTTCTTCATTTTCTTCATCATACGCTGCATATCGTCAAACTGCTTCAATAAGCGGTTAACGTCCTGCACCTGCATACCGGAGCCGGTCGCAATGCGGCGCTTGCGTGAGCCTTTGATGATCTCTGGTTTTTCACGCTCTTTGCGTGTCATCGAGTTGATGATCGCTTCCATGCGCACCAGCACTTTGTCATCCATCTGTGACTTCACATTGTCAGGCAACTGTCCCATACCGGGCAGTTTGCCCATCAGGCTGGCCATGCCGCCCATGTTGCGCATCTGCTTCAGCTGCTCAAGGAAGTCGTTGAGATCAAAACCGTCGCCGGTTTTCAGCTTCTTAGCCAGTTTCTCAGCCTGATCGCGGTCAACCTTGCTTTCGATATCTTCGATCAGTGACAGCACGTCACCCATGCCGAGGATACGCGAAGCAATACGCTCCGGATAGAACGGCTCAAGTGCATCGGTTTTTTCACCGACACCCATAAATTTAATCGGCTTACCGGTGATATGACGAATCGACAGCGCCGCACCGCCTCGTGCATCACCATCGACTTTGGTCAGGATAACACCGGTCAGCGGTAGCGCTTCATTAAAAGCTTTAGCCGTGTTTGCCGCATCCTGACCGGTCATGGCATCGACCACAAACAGCGTTTCTACCGGATTGATCGCGGCATGAACCTGTTTGATTTCGTCCATCATCGCTTCGTCAACGTGCAGACGACCGGCGGTATCCACCAGCAGTACATCGTAGAACTTCAGGCGAGCTTCACGCAGCGCATTGTTAACGATATCGACCGGCTTCTGGCTGAGATCGGATGGGCAGAAATCCACGCCCACCTGCTGTGCCAGCGTTTCCAGCTGTTTGATTGCCGCCGGACGATAGACGTCGGCAGAAACCACTAAGACTTTCTTTTTGTGCTTCTCACGCAGGAACTTACCCAGCTTAGCGACGCTGGTCGTTTTACCGGCACCCTGCAGACCCGCCATCAGCACCACGGCTGGCGGCTGAGCAGCCAGGTCGAGTGCATTGTTCTCTGCACCCATCGCCGTAACCAGCTCGTTACGAACGATTTTGATAAACTCCTGACCTGGAGTCAGACTTTTATTCACATCATGGCCGACCGCGCTCTCTTTCACACGGTTGATGAAGTCACGCACCACCGGCAGCGCAACGTCAGCCTCAAGCAGCGCCATGCGCACTTCACGCAGGGTCTCTTTGATGTTCTCTTCAGTCAGCCTTCCGCGGCCGCTGATGTTTCGCAGGGTTTGCGACAAACGATCGGTTAAATTATCAAACATGGTCTCTCACTAAAAAAAAGATCGCGAGGCGCCTGATCGGCAGAATGCGGCAGATTATAACACGAAGCCTCAGCGATCTCTGCAATTGCCCCTCAGATCGTTTGGAGCCTGCTTCGGCTGGCGCTATACTGCCTTTTTCCTTATCTGACTGAACCTGAAAGGATCTATGTTCGTTTTCGCGATAGTGGCGCTATTCGCCTACTCCTTAAGTCTTGCCCTGATCATTCCCAGCCTGTTGAAACGTAACGGCGGCTGGCGGCGAATGGCGATGCTCTCTGCCTGTGTGGCGCTGGTGACACACGCGGTGGCCTTGCAGCAACGCATATTTGCTGTTGATAGCGGACAGAATTTAAGCCTGCTCAACATAGGCTCGCTGGTCAGCCTGTTGATTTGCGCCATCATGACCATTGTGGCGTCACGCAACCGTGGCTGGCTGCTGCTGCCGATTGTTTACAGCTTCGCGCTGATCAATCTGGCCTTCGCCACTTTTGTGCCCAATGCGTTTATCACCCATCTGGAAACCACGCCAGGCATGATGATCCATATCGGCCTGTCGCTGTTCGCCTACGCGACGCTGATTATTGCCGCGCTCTATGCACTGCAGCTGGCGTGGATCGATTACCAGTTAAAAAACAAGCGCCTGGCGTTCACACAGGATATGCCGCCGCTGCTGACCATTGAACGTAAGATGTTTCACATCACCCAGGTGGGCGTCGTGCTGTTGACGCTGGTGCTCTGCACCGGTCTGTTTTATATGCAGGATCTCTTCAGCGCAGAAAACGTCGATAAAGCCGTGCTCTCCATCATCGCGTGGTTTGTTTATATCGTTTTGCTCTGGGGGCACTATCATGAAGGCTGGCGTGGTCGCCGCGTCGTCTGGTTTAACTGCAGCGGTGCGGTGCTGTTAACCATGGCTTACTTCGGCAGTCGCATCCTGCAGCATCTGCTTGTCCCCACCTCTCGTTAAAAAGGAAGTTCTGCGTTGGAGAATGTTTCAACCACCACGCTGATTATTATTCTCTGCGTCATGGTACTGGTTTCCGCCTGGTTTGCCGGGTCGGAAACCGGAATGATGACGCTTAACCGCTATAAGCTGCGCCATCAGGCTAAAAACGGCAGTCGCCCCGCACGCCGGGTGGAGAAGTTACTGCGTCGCCCCGACCGGTTGCTCAGCCTGGTATTAATCGGCAATAACCTGGTGAATATTCTGGCTTCCGCACTTGCCACCATTGTTGGCATGCGTATTCACGGTGACGAAGGGGTCGCGATCGCAACCGGTATCCTGACCTTTGTGGTGCTGGTATTTGCTGAAGTGCTGCCAAAAACAGTGGCGGCCCTCTATCCCGAACGCGTCGCCTTTCCCAGCAGCCTGCTGCTGGTCCCGCTGCAATACATCATGCTGCCGCTGGTCTGGCTACTGAACACCATTACGCGTCTGCTGATGAGGATGGCGGGTATCCGCGCTGACGGTGCCATTAACTCCGCGCTGAGCAAAGAGGAGTTGCGTACCATCGTCTATGAGTCACGTAGCCTGATGTCACGCCGTAATCAGGACATGCTGCTCTCCGTGCTCGACCTGGAGAAAGTCAGCGTTGATGACATCATGGTTCCGCGTAATGAGATCGTCGGTATTAACATCAACGATGACTGGAAGTCAGTCGTTCGCCAGTTAAGCCACTCGCCACACGGCCGCATTGTGCTATTCCGGGACTCACTGGATGACTGCGTCGGCATGCTGCGGGTGCGCGAAGCCTGGCGCATGATGACGGAGAAAAAAGAGTTCACCAAAGAGACGCTGCTGCGCGCCGCCGATGAGATCTACTACATCCCGGAAGGGACACCGCTGAACACCCAACTGGTGAAGTTCCAGCGCAACAAAGAGAAAGCGGGTGTGGTGGTGGATGAGTATGGCGACATCAAAGGGCTGGTGACGATAGAGGACATTCTGGAGGAGATCGTGGGTGACTTCACCACCTCCATGTCACCGTCACTGGCAGAAGAAGTGATGCCGCAGAATGATGGGTCCGTGCTGATTGAAGGCAGCGCCAGTGTGCGTGAAATTAACAAGGCGTTTAACTGGCAACTGCCAGAGCAGGAAGCGCGCACCATCAACGGCATGCTGCTGGAAGCGCTGGAAGAGATCCCTGCCATCGCCACCCGTGTTCAGATCGGCCACTACAACGTCGATATTCTGGACGTGCAGGACAACATGATTAAACAGGTGCGCATCACGCCGAAGACGCCACTGAAAAAATCGGTAGGGTCCTGAAGCGATAAAAAAACGCCGCAATCGACATGATGCGGCGTTTTTTTTAGCAGCAAAGCCCTGACTAGATGTGCAGTTCTTTCAGCTTTTCAGCAGGCAGTTTCAGATCTTCGTTGCGGTTAACGCCGATCTCATGCGCCAGCACATTGCGGGCGATCTGCTGCGCTTCATCCAGTGAGTGCAGCTTGTAGCTGCCGCACTGGTATTCATTCAGCTCAGGGATCTGGTTCTGATCTTTCACTTTCAGAACATCTTCCATCGCCCCTTTCCACGCTTTGGCAACGCGCTGCTCGTCTGGTGTACCAATCAGGCTCATGTAGAAGCCGGTGCGGCAACCCATTGGCGAGATATCGACGATTTCCACACCATCACCATTCAGGTGATCACGCATGAAGCCGGCAAAGAGATGCTCCAGCGTATGAATGCCACGCTCAGTGAGAATATCAATGTTCGGGCGGCAAAAACGCAGGTCAAAAACGGTAATCGTATCGCCATGCGGAGTCTTCATGGTTTTCGCAACGCGAACTGCCGGTGCGCCCATGATGGTGTGATCAACGGTAAAACTGTCCAGTAGTGGCATACGTCACCTCCTGTTCTGAGAATTTTTTTTAAAACGATGAAACTTTTCTGTTCGCCCAACGTCTGAATATATGAAAGACGCGCATTTGTTATCATCATCCCTGACAACAGAGATGTTAATTTGGCCACATTGATGTGGCCTTTTTCTTTTCTACCCTTCCCGGCTCGCCAGATACGCTTCAAAATCCAGCTTATCATTCGCTTCCAGCTGCTGCTGTGCAGCAACAGACGCCTGCGCCTGACGCGTGAAATCTTCTTCTGTCAGCACTTCCAGCGGCTCTTCGCAGAGCAGATGGCGATACTGTTCAGCCAGCGCCACGCCGGTTCCGGTTACACCGTTGTCCTTCATTGCCTGAAGGATGCGCGCCGAGTAGGTTAGCTCAGGATCGTCGAACGATGCTACCAGTTGATCGCAAACCTGCTGATATTCCGTGCTGTCCTGATTATGACTGTCTAACACTTCAGCAACCCGACGCAGATCGGCAAACAGGGTTTTGCCCACTTCAACCAGCGAATGTTCCTCTTCTCCGCAGCCTACGGCAATTTTCTGGTCCGGTTTACGCCCTTCCAGCACAACCCGGTTCCAGTTTATACGGGTGCATTGCAACTCATCTGCACTCATTTCCGGCGCATCGGCCAGGGTACACCAGATCAGGAACAGGTCGAGGAAGCGAACCTGATTCTCATCTACGCCGATCGCAGAGAACGGGTTGATATCCAGCGAACGCACTTCAATGTACTCAATACCACCACGCAGCAGCGCATCAGAGGGCGCTTCACCCGAGCGTGTCACACGCTTAGGCCGGATTGGCGCATAGAGCTCGTTTTCAATCTGCAGCACGTTGGTGTTGAGCTGCAGCCAGTTACCGTCGGCATCTTTAGTGCCCATCGCTGCATACTCTTCTGACGGCGTCTTGATCGCTTTCTTCAGCGCAGTGACATAGCCTTCCAGCGAGTTAAACGTGATGCCCAGAGAGCTCTGTGATTTATTGGTGTAGCCTAAATCGCTCAGACGCAGCGAGGTGGCATACGGCAGCCACATCGTGTCTTTGTCGTTGGTTTCAAACGGCAGCGCGCTCTCACGGCCCTGCAGGAAGCTGGAGCTGATAGCAGGCGATGCGCCAAACAGATAGGGGATCACCCAGCCGAAGCGATAATAGTTGCGGATCAGCCGCAGATAGCCCGCCGAGATCGTCTCTTTTCCGCTTTCCTTATCTTTCACGTCAGCCCACTCCTGCCAGAATGAGAGTGGCAGTGAGAAATTATAGTGAATGCCGGAGATGGTCTGCATCAACGCGCCGTAGCGGTTTTTCAGCCCTTCGCGGTAAAGCGTCTTCATCTGACCAATATTGGACGTGCCATATTGCGCCAGTTCAATATTGTCCGCATCGTCAATCACGCACGGCATACTAAATGGCCACATGCGTTCATCACCCAGTTCACGGGCAACGTGACGATGGATATCGCGCAGGAATGCCAGCATATGATCAATGCTGTGATCCACTGGCGTAATAAATTCCAGCAACGTTTCGGCAAAGTCAGTGGTGATCCAGTCATGTTTCAGCGCCGACCCCAGAGATTCCGGGTGACCGCTTTTTGCCAGCTCGCCATTTGCCTCTACACGCAGCGTTTCACGCTCGATGCCACGGCCAATACCTTTAAGGGCATTGGGATGCGCTTCCAGCCAGGAGAGCGCTTTAGATACGTCCGGGATCACATTACCCCCCCGCTGTGATAATAATTTATTTTTGTTCAGCATAATGTTAACCGTAGCCTCGAATCTGTGCGAATCAATGCCACCATTGCATACCCTGTAATGTGGCAGTCGCGATAACGATATAACGCAGTGTTTTGCCGACAGCGAGAAACAGCATCGCGGGTAGCCAGGCGAAACGTAACCAGCCTGCCAGAACGCAGAGCAGATCACCTATCACTGGCAGCCAGCTGAATAACAGTGCTGCAGGTCCCAGTCGGTGCAACCACGTCATTGCTGTGTCATGCCATCGCCCCTGACGTTTTAACGGCAGCAAGCGACCAATAAGAATGTTGGTTAAGCCGCCCAAGGTGTTTCCCAGTGATGCGGCCAAAAGCAACCCGTAAACTGATGTCTTTTTTGCTATCAATAGTGCTATCAGCAGTGCTTCAGAACTTCCCGGCAGGAGCGTTGCACTTAAAAAGCTGCTGCCGAACATCGAGGCATAGGTAAGAACGTCACTCACAGTAAGCGGACATCCACCACAGCCATACCTGCCGCCTTCGCTGCCTGAATACCAAAGTCCGCATCCTCAAACACCACACAACGTGCCGGCGTCACACCCATCAGCTCAGCGCAGCGTAAGAAGGTTTCAGGCTCAGGTTTATGACGCTGTACGTCGTCAGCACCGACGACGGCCGAAAAGAGCTCACGTACGCCCAGCTGCGTCAGTAACGCCTCTGCCATGCTGTGTTCGCTTCCGGTACCGACCGCCATCGGACGCCGCCCGTGATACGCTTTCACCACCTCCATTAAAGGCAGTGGCTTAACGTTTTCCAGCAGCATCGCTTTCACGGCAGCGGTTTTTTCTGCGGCAAGAAGATGAGGGTCGAGTGACGACTGATTGGATTCAATGATGAACTGCGACAGCCGCCAGGTTGGTGCGCCATTGAAGTCGATAATACGTGCTTCATCCAGCGTTAATCCATAACGCGTCAGTACCTGACGCCACGCTTTTCGATGTGTCGGCTCAGTATCAAGAATCGTGCCGTCCATATCGAAAATCAGGGCGTCATATTGATCGTACATTGTCACTCCGGACATTCATCAAATGAGACATTACTTTAGCCTAATGTGGACAGGTTGTCGCCAGGGGGGATGAACAGCAAATGCTTTGAAAGCATTAACAATTTTTGTTTTCAGATAAAGGTGATCGTGCACGACCAGCGATAAACGTACGAAATTCCAGCGTTTTTTTAACATTCTTCTGGCAGACAAGCGGCGGCGGACGGGCATGGGCAGCAAAACAGAAGGCGTTGATGCGGGAAACAGGCGTTTCGGATCGCTTAAGTCAGGATGATGAATCAATGGGGCAGATTAAACAGGAAAAGAGTGCGTGTGAAGCCAGAGGGAAACTGCAGAGGTTTTTCAGGATACTCACTCAGCGTTTGCTGTACGGGCGGTTACGGAAGTAACGCTATCGTGTTTAGTGAGGTCTTAGCGATCATCGCGCCATGATACTTTGAGGGATTTTGAGGCTAAAGAAGAAGATGGTGCATCCAGGAGGATGACTCAGCTTGCGCTTCGCCCTGCGGGCCGTTGCTGATGCAACGTTATCCCCCTTCGTGCGGCCGGAACGCTTATTGCGTCATGTCACACTGAGGAACTGCCAACATTCGAGAAGATGGTGCATCCAGGAGGATTCGAACCTCCGACCGCTCGGTTCGTAGCCGAGTACTCTATCCAGCTGAGCTATGGATGCATTGGGGTCTATCTTTTGGGGTCTATCTTTTGAGGTACAACTTTTTATGGACTTACAGAAACCAACCTGAGGATGTTACAAAGAATGGTGCATCCAGGAGGATTACTCAGCTTGCGCTTCGCCCTATGGGCCGTTGCTGATGCAACGTTATCCTCCTTAGTGCGGCCTGAACGATAATCACGTCATGACACACTTAGGCACTGTCCATATTCGGGAAGAATATGGTGCATCCAGGAGGATTCGAACCTCCGACCGCTCGGTTCGTAGCCGAGTACTCTATCCAGCTGAGCTATGGATGCATAAAACAAATTCTTGTACAACGCAGGGTGCTAACTACTCACCATGAAAGGAATTGCTAATTCGCTTTGTTTCTTTTTTTCGATGGTGCATCCAGGAGGATTCGAACCTCCGACCGCTCGGTTCGTAGCCGAGTACTCTATCCAGCTGAGCTATGGATGCATCGAAAATGGCGGTGAGGGAGGGATTCGAACCCTCGATACAGCTTTTGACCGTATACTCCCTTAGCAGGGGAGCGCCTTCAGCCTCTCGGCCACCTCACCTTACGCTTTCTTTCGAACTGTGCGTCTGAACGTTGTTTCTGCTCATCGGCACTGCGTGGCGCACATATTACTTTCCCGGACTTTTAAGTCAAACAATTTTTCCGAAACTTTGTTTGATTGAGCAAATCACACACAATTGGGACAAAATGGCGACAAAAAGAGTGAATTATCAACAATGAAAGATGATGGCGTTAACAAAACAGAGGAGGAACAGGTAGAAAGAAAAGGCAGGATTTTTACAGAAAGCGGTAGCGCCTCGCACAGGTGCGAGACGCTGAATCCGTTAAACGCTGGTTTGTTGCGTTTTTTCAGCCTGGATGCGTTGATAGATCTCTTCGCGATGCACAGACACTTCTTTCGGCGCGTTAACACCGATACGAACCTGGTTACCCTTAACACCCAGCACCGTTACAGTTACCTCATCACCGATCATGAGGGTTTCACCAACTCGACGAGTTAGAATAAGCATTCTTTGCTCCTTGAAAGATTAAAAGAGTCGGGCTTGTACAGGCTCCCGGCATTATCCATCATTTAACGCTGCACAATGTGTATGAGAAATACACCAATGCACATCGATGCGCCAATACATTCTGCTGATAGTTAGTTTAGCCGAAATACACTACATCAACCTGACTTTGTCATTTGCTGCTTTAGCATCGTATTAAAAAGCGCCGGAACAACCGTTCTGACGCTTTTTACGATGCCTTGTTTTAATTCACTTACAGACGGCTGCTGACCCAGTCCTCAACCCCTGCTAATGCGCCTTTCAGAGCACCCGCATCGTTACCACCAGCTTGTGCCATATCAGGACGGCCACCGCCCTTCCCGCCAACCTGCTGAGCCAGACCGGCAATCAACTCACCCGCTTTAACACGGTCAGTCAGATCTTTGGTCACACCCGCAATCAGCGACACCTTACCTTCAGTAACCGTTGCCAGCACAATAATCGCCGAACCCAGCTGATTCTTAAGATCATCAACCATGGTACGCAACATTTTAGGTTCAACATTGTTGAGCTCACTGACCAGCAGTTTCACTCCCTTAATGTCGATAGCATTGCTGCTCAGTGAAGCGCTCTCCTGCGCGGCTTGCTGATCGCGCAGTTGCTGCAACTCTTTCTCCAGAGCCCGTACATGATCGACCAGACCACGCACTTTCTCATTCAGGTTGCTGCTGTTCGCTTTTACCAGCTGCGCAAGATCCTGCAGCTGGCTGCTCTGCGCATTGACCTGCGCCAGCGCGCCTTCACCCGTAATCGCTTCGATACGACGAATACCGGCTGCGGTACCTGACTCCGCCTGAATACGGAACAGCCCGATGTCACCCGTGCGCGCAGCATGGGTACCACCACACAGCTCAACAGAGAAATCACCCATGGTCAGAACGCGCACGCGCTGATCATATTTCTCGCCAAACAGTGCCATTGCCCCTTTAGACTTCGCCGCATCCAGATCCATCACTTCGGTTTCAACCGGCAGGTTGCGACGAATTTGCGCATTGACGATATCTTCGACCTGACGAATCTCCTGAGGTTTCATCGCTTCGAAATGCGAGAAATCGAAACGCAGGTACTTATCGTTAACCAGCGAGCCTTTCTGCGCCACATGCTCACCTAAAACCTGACGCAAGGCGGCATGCAGTAAGTGAGTAGCAGAGTGGTTAAGACGGATGCGCGCACGGCGTGCCGCATCAACCTCTGCCTCAAGGCGATCACCGATACGCAACTGCCCTGCGGTCAGCTTACCGACATGACCGATTGCCTGACCATATTTTTGTGTATCCTGGACGCTAAATTCAGCATTCTTCCCTTTCAGCAGACCGGTATCGCCTACCTGGCCACCCGATTCGCCATAGAATGGCGTTTCATCCAGCACGACCACAGCATCCTGACCCGCGGTCACTTCATCAACCGCCTCGCCTGCAACATAGAGCGCTTTCACCGTGGCAGCTAAATCGAGCTGGTCGTAGCCTTTGAAGGATGAGGCGGCATCAATACGAATAACGTTGCTGTAGTCAGCGCCGAAGCCACTCGCTTCACGTGCGCGCTGACGCTGCTGCTCCATCGCCCGCTCAAAGCCGGCTTCATCGATTTTCAGATTGCGTTCGCGACAGACGTCAGCCGTTAAATCAGCCGGGAAACCAAAGGTATCGTAGAGACGAAAGACGATTTCGCCATCCAGCGTGTCGCCCTGCAGTTTTTCCAGCTCTTCGTCCAGCAGCGCCAGTCCGCGCTCCAGGGTTCTGGCAAACTGATCTTCTTCGCTTTTCAGCACCTGCTCAACCTGAGCCTGCTGGCGCTGTAACTCTTCGCCTGCGGCACCCATGACCTCAACCAGTGGCGCAACCAGCTTATAGAAGAAGGCCTCTTTAGCGCCCAGCATGTTGCCATGACGCACGGCACGACGAATGATACGACGCAGCACGTAGCCACGGTTCTCATTAGACGGGATGACGCCATCGGCAATCAGGAATGCACAGGAGCGAATGTGGTCGGCAATGACACGCAGCGATTTGTTACTGAGGTCAGTGGCACCGGTAACCTGTGCCACGGCCTGAATCAGTTTCTGGAACAGGTCGATTTCATAGTTGGAGTTGACGTGTTGCAGAACGGCAGAAATACGCTCAAGGCCCATTCCGGTATCAACCGACGGTTTTGGCAGCGGCAGCATGGTGCCATCAGCCTGACGGTTGAACTGCATAAAGACGATGTTCCAGATCTCAATGTAACGGTCACCATCTTCTTCCGGGCTGCCCGGCGGGCCACCCCAGATGTGATCGCCATGATCGTAGAAAATCTCGCTGCACGGACCACAAGGACCGGTATCGCCCATCTGCCAGAAGTTATCTGACGCATACGCGCTGCCCTTGTTGTCGCCGATGCGAATAATGCGTTCACGTGGCACACCGATTTCGTTCGCCCAGATATCAAAGGCTTCATCGTCGGTTTCATAGATCGTCACCCACAGACGCTCTTTTGGCAGGCTGAACCACTGCTCGCTCGTCAGCAGTTCCCAGGCAAAACCAATCGCCTCTCTCTTGAAGTAGTCACCAAAGCTGAAGTTACCCAGCATTTCAAAGAAGGTGTGGTG
The DNA here is from genome assembly GCF_001264395.1 of Pantoea sp. CFSAN033090. Taxonomy (NCBI): domain Bacteria; kingdom Pseudomonadati; phylum Pseudomonadota; class Gammaproteobacteria; order Enterobacterales; family Erwiniaceae; genus Pantoea; species Pantoea sp. CFSAN033090. The sequence continues at coordinate 24,154 of NZ_LGYX01000011.1, forward strand.
ACGTGCGGTGTAACCGACGTTTTCAAGATCGTTGTGTTTGCCGCCTGCGCGTACACAGCGCTGTGACGTGGTCGCACGTGTATAGTCACGTTTGTCCTGACCGAGGAACACATCTTTAAACTGGTTCATCCCGGCGTTAGTAAACAACAACGTTGGATCGTTATTCGGTACGAGGGAGCTGCTGGTTACAACCTCATGTCCCTTGCTATGAAAAAAGTCGAGAAACGCTTGACGGATCTCAGCAGTGCTCTTGCTCATATATATCCTGGAATCACGCTAACGAACGTTCCCTCTGATCGGCGCGACCACATTCTGGTGGTGCCTGATTAGCGGAACAAAAAGTGGGAATAAGATAAATTTTCTTCAGTGGGAAGTAAAATTACATCGGCTTTTAGTCATCAAAATTTCTGAAAATGGACTGGATATCTTCGCTCATAAAACCCTTTGACTGCAGATAGCGTAGTACTTTCGCTTTCTCTTTCCACTCTGTGGGCAGCGGGTGTCCGAATTTTCGTTCAGCCAGCTGAGCCGCGCACGCCGCCCAGTCTACCTCTGTCTCTTCCATTGCAAGATCAATGGCTTCACGGTCGATGCCTTTCTGGCCCAGTTCAAGGCGCACGCGCTGCGATCCAAAGCCCTTACGGCTCCGGCTCTGAATAAATCGTTCGGTGAAACGCTCGTCGTTTAACCAGCCGCTTTCCTGACACCAGTTAAGAACCTGTTCCAGCAACGCTTCGGTAACAATTTCGGGCTCTTTTTTCTGCGCCCACGCAGCACGCTGCGCTGATTGTTGCAGTTTACGCGCTAACTCTGCACGGCTGTGGTCGCGCTGACCCAGAATACGCATCGCACGGTCAAGCAGACGAGAGTAAGAGACGACATTAGGTTGGGGTTGAGAGGGTTCAGTCATACTGCGCACCTTGTACAAACAGAGGGAGATTATGGCGACAGAACAGGACAGAGGGAAGGCAAGAAAGATAATAGAGGGGGATAAAACTACGGGAGAGGATTTCGCCCCTCCCGCATCAGAGATTAGAAGTCTTCGTTCGCTTCAGCCGCGTCTTCTTTCTCAGCAGCCTTGTCGGCTGCTGCGAGTTTTTCATCCGCGCCGTTGAGCAACATCTCACGTAACTTCAGATCAATCTCGTTTGCCACAGCAGCATTCTCTTTCAGGAAGTTGCCGGCATTCGATTTACCCTGACCAATCTTGTCGCCATTGTAGCTGTACCATGCACCCGCTTTTTCAATCAGCTTGTGCTTCACGCCCAGGTCGACCAGCTCACCAAAGGTATTGATACCTTCGCCGTACATGATCTGGAACTCAGCCTGTTTGAATGGCGCGGCGATTTTGTTTTTCACCACTTTAACGCGGGTCTCACTGCCGACCACGTTATCGCCCTCTTTGATTGCACCGATACGGCGGATATCAAGACGGACAGAGGCGTAGAACTTCAGCGCGTTACCACCAGTGGTGGTTTCCGGGTTACCAAACATCACACCAATTTTCATACGGATCTGGTTGATGAAAATCAGCAGGGTATTGGACTGCTTCAGGTTACCGGCCAGTTTACGCATCGCCTGGCTCATCATACGTGCCGCGAGGCCCATGTGTGAGTCACCGATTTCACCTTCGATTTCCGCTTTAGGCGTCAGCGCCGCGACGGAGTCGACGATGATCACGTCAACGGCACCAGAGCGCGCCAGCGCATCACAAATTTCCAGAGCCTGCTCACCAGTGTCTGGCTGAGAGCAGAGCAGGTTATCAATGTCTACGCCGAGTTTCTTGGCGTAAACCGGATCAAGCGCATGCTCGGCATCGATAAAGGCACAGGTTTTACCTTTACGCTGTGCAGATGCGATAACCTGCAGAGTCAGCGTGGTTTTACCTGAAGACTCAGGTCCGTAGATCTCAACGATACGGCCCATTGGCAGACCGCCTGCGCCTAATGCGATATCCAGCGACAGCGAGCCGGTAGAGATAGTTTCCACATCCATTGAGCGGTCTTCACCCAAGCGCATGATGGAGCCTTTACCAAATTGCTTCTCAATCTGGCCAAGCGCGGCAGCTAAAGCCTTCTGTTTGTTTTCATCAATCGCCATTTCAACTCCTAATCAAGCCGGGTAAACACGCACTCAGGGTGCCTGTACTCTTTCTGTTGCCGACAATTATACTGTATAGTCATACAGTATCAAGTTTAATTTGTCAGAAATTCGCCATACAGTTTCTGCAGGGCCCATGCCACCGACTGGCGGCGTACGGCATCACGATCGCCGCTAAAATGCTGCTGAAAAGTCAATACGTTATCCTGCGGCCCGGCAAAGCCAAACCATACCGTACCCACCGGTTTTTCTTCACTGCCGCCATCCGGACCGGCAATACCGCTGACGGAGATCGCGTAGTCAGCATGGGCCGCCCTGCGGGCACCCAGCGCCATCTCCCGCACCACCACATCACTTACCGCACCATACTGCAACAGGGAAGCAGCCTGAACACTGACCATCTGCTGTTTGGCCTGGTTACTGTAGGTCACAAAACCCCGCTCGAACCAGGCGGAGCTGCCGCTGATATCGGTAAAGACTTTGGCAATCCATCCCCCCGTGCAGGATTCCGCACAGGTTACGGTGGCATTGCGCTGCTTCAGCTTCTCACCTATCTGCGCACTAAGCGCCTGCAATTGCTGATCATCCATTGCGACTCTCCCTTTGGCTATGGGTTGAAGGTGGTGCAGAAAAACTGCTTTTTCAAGGTCACTCACCATTATTACGCTGTTTTTGCGGCCAGCTTTCCACTGCGCTTACCGGTTTTTCACCGCAACCATAAAAAGACGCGGGAAGGCGAGCAACACCTGACCATCGGCCTGAGCCGGATAAGCCGCGAGCAGACGCTGATGATAATCGGTCAGAAACGCCGACTGTTCGGTCTCATCCAGCGTTGCCAGGAAAGGCCGTAAACCGGTCGCCTGCAGCCAGCTGATAATTGCTTGCGCATCGGCCATCACGTGATAATAGGTGGTACGCCAGATATCCACCTCACAGCCGGCCTGCGTCAGCAGATCGTAATACTCGCCCGTGGAAAGCAGCTGTGTACGTTCAGCGGCATCGGCATTGATGCGTGAACGCCAGCGATCTGTTGCCGCCACCTCGCGCATCAGCCGGTGCGACGGCTCATTGAGGTTATCAGGCATCTGGATCGCTAACACGCCACCGGGCGCCAGCTGGCTGACCAGATGGGGAAACAGCGTTGCGTGATTATCCAGCCATTGCAGAGACGCATTGGCGTAGACCACCTGCTGCGGCACATCGGCCTGCCAGTTGCGGATGTCCGCCTGGATAAAACGACAGTGCGGCAGGCGTTCAGCGGCCTGAGTTAACATCGTGGCGGAACTGTCCAGCCCGGTAATCTGCGCCAGTGGCCAGGCATCGGCGAGCAGCTCGGTGCTGTTACCGGGCCCGCATCCCAGATCGGTCACCTGCTCAACCTGTTCCAGGCTGAGGCGCGCCAGAAGTTCGCGGGCTGGACGGGTTCGTTCCGCTTCAAACTTACGGTACAGCACAGGATCCCACTCTTTCATCATGACCTCTCGCTCAGTTATCAGATGCATCCGCTTACTGAGACGGATGAAAGAGGAAAAAGTGCGACCCGTTGCTCATTTTTGAATCATGCGCTGGCAGAGAACGGCCGGAGTTATTAAGTTAAAACACTGTTTCATTTTTTTTACATCCGATTCAGGAGTCATTTATGAGTGAAAAATCGCCCTTTGCCGGTGTCTGGTGCCCTTCAGTCACCCCGTTTAATGCGCAGGGTGCGGTCGATATTGATGCGCTAGGGCGACATTTCTCCCGCCTCAATGACTCCGGTATCGATACCTTACTGGTGATGGGCAGCATTGGCGAGTTCGCCTCACTGACGCAGCAGGAACGCTTACAACTGATTCAGGAAGCCAGACCCTTGTCATCGCTGAAGATGGTCGCGAACGTCTCGGCAACCTGCATTCCTGACATGCTGGAGCTGGCTGAAGCCGCCTGGAAAAATGACTTTGACGCGGTGATGGTGCTGCCGCCCTACTATTATGGCCAGACGCAAAACCAGCTGATGCACTACTTCGAAGCACTGGACGCCCAACTGGGTGGTAAATGGTTTGCCTACAATTTTCCGGCCCGCACCGGCTGCGATCTGACGCCCGCGCTGATTGCCGCCCTGGCGGCAAAGCTGCCCAACTTCGCCGGCATTAAAGATACGGTGGATTGCCTGTCGCATAACCGGATGATGATTGAAGAGACCCGCAAGGTGCGTAGCGATTTCGCCGTACTGTCGGGGTATGACGAGTACCTGCTCCCGAACCTGCTGGCGGGCGGTGCCGGTGTAATTTCAGGACTGAATAATATTGTACCGGAGTACTTTGCGCAGATGATGACGGCATGGCGAAGTGGCAATCTGCCGGAGCTGACGCGCCTGCAGCAGCAGATCGGCCGTCTGATGGCGATTTACAGTATCGGAGATGATTTCGTGACGACGATTAAAACGGCCGTGGCACGGCGCTATGACTCGATGAGCAGCGGCTCACGAAACTACGGTGGCACGCTGAATGCGGAACAGTGTGCCGCAATTGATAAGCTGTTCAGCTAAGCAGGAAAGCGGGCGCATCCCTGCGCCCCCGATCTCAGTTCTTTTTCACAAACTCAGATTTTAATTTCATCGGGCCAAAACCGTCGATTTTACAATCGATGTTGTGGTCCCCTTCAACCAGACGAATGCTTTTCACTTTAGTGCCGATCTTCAGCGATGAAGAACTGCCCTTCACCTTGAGATCTTTGATCACCGTGACGCTGTCGCCATCTGCCAGCAGATTGCCGTTGGCATCACGCACTTCCAGTGTTGCGTTGCTGCTGTCACCTTCTCCCTCGGTCCAGATGTGACCGCAGGAGGGGCAGTTAAGGTTATCGCCATCTTGCCAGGTGTAATCGGCGTGACAAGCCGGGCAGGCAGGTAAAGACATAGTGACTCCAGAAATATCAGTGGCTGTGTGGCCTGAAAAAGGGCGTCATCATATAACCTTACAGTTAACAAGGACAGCCTTTATAACAGGCCGCCCTGGCGTGCCTTGCTCACCGCCTCACCCAGCTGCCACACCGCCATCGCATAATGGGTACTGTGGTTGTAGCGGGTAATGACATAGAAATTGGGTAAGCCGTACCAGTACTGGTAGCTGGTGCCCAAATCCAGGCGTAGCAGACTGACCTGATCGTTACCGTTCAGCGAGCCCTGTGGTGACAATCCTGACGCCGCCAGCATGCTCACGCTGTAACGGGTTTTGAAGCCATCTTCCAGCATCGGTGCCTGACCGCTGGCCGGTACCGCCACATTTTCGCCGCTGCGCCAGCCATGCTTCTGGAAATAGTGCGCCACGCTGCCGATAGCATCCACCGGATCCCACAGGTTTGCATGACCGTCGCCGTTGAAATCAACCGCATAATCATTGTAAGAGGAGGGCATAAACTGACCATAGCCCATCGCCCCGGCAAAGGAGCCTTTCAGCGCCAGCGGGTCATCCTGCTCTTTGCGCGACATCAACAGAAAGGTTTCCAGCTCGCTGCTGAAGTACTCTGCGCGGCGCGGATAGTTAAAGGATAAGGTCGCAAGCGCATCCAGAATCCGCGTTTTCCCCATCACACGACCCCAGCGGGTTTCCACGCCAATGATGCCCACAATAATTTCTGGCGGCACGCCATAAACCTGCTGTGCGCGTTGCAGGGCATCCTGATACTGATTCCAGAACGCCACCCCATTTTGCACGTTATCGGGCGTAATGAACTTGTTGCGATAGCGGATCCAGGCGCCATTAGGTCCTGGCGCTGGCGTATAGCTTGGTGCCTGACGGTCCATTAGTCGCAGCACATAATCCAGTCGTTTGGCCTGACCGATGATGTTGTGCAGTTGCTGACGGTCAAAGTCATGCTTCTCCACCATCTTATCGATAAATTGCTCTGCTGCCGGGTTACCGGCAAAGTCGCCAAACATCGCCTGTCCGCTGTGCGACGGCTGCAGTAAAAAACCGCCCTGTGGCGCAGCCAGCATCTTCTGCTGAGACGGGACTTCAGGTTTGCTGCTGCAGGAGGCCAGAAGCGGGATGAACGCAAGGAAGGCTAACTTGAGGCGCATCGGTTATCCATAAACGAGGGGTAATTTCAGATGCGGTAATAGTAGACGTTCAGCGCAATGACATACAGGGCAAAATCTTAAAAAAACGTCAAGGCAGCCGTGGGCTAAAATGGCTGCGGGGCTCTCTCTGCCCCGCAACCATCATGCGCTTAGCGGCGGTTTCTCACCAGCTGATAACGACGGGTCAGATACTCAACCGGCGCGCTCCAGATATGCACCAGCCGGCAGAACGGGAACAGCAGGAACAGCGTCATTCCCAGCACCATGTGCACGCGGTAGATAAACGCCACGCCGTCGAGATGCTGCGAAGCGCCACCGTGGAAGGTCACCACCGCCTGCGCCCAGCCCACCAGCTTCATCATTTCACTGCCGTCCATATGCTGGGCGGAGAAGGGAATGGTCAGCAGGCCCAGCGTCGCCTGAGCCACCAGCAGGGTCATGATCAGAATATCACCGACGCTACTGGTCGCCCGCACCCGTGGATTGGTCAGACGGCGCTTCAGCAGCAGTCCACCACCCACCAGTGTCATCGCCCCGAACAGGCCACCGGCAATCATCGCCAGTTTCTGCTTCACGTCGATCGGCAGGAAGGATTCATACATCCAGTGCGGCGTCAGCATCCCGACGATATGACCGAAGAAAATACCGATGATGCCGATGTGGAACAGGTTGGAGGCGAGACGCATCCCTTTTTTGTCCAGCATCTGACTGGAACCGGCACGCCAGCTGTACTGCCCGTAGTCATAGCGCAGCCAGCTTCCCACCAGGAAGACCGTTCCGGCGAGATAGGGGTAAATATCGAAGAAGAAAGTGTTAATAAAATTCATGCTGATTCTCCTGTGGTACGCGCCGTCGCCGCGGCGATGTCCAGATACTGCGGCGCGACCGCATCGGCGAAGCGACGCTGATGCATCGCCTGCTGCGCCGAGGCGCAGCCCTGTTCGCCGAGAAATTTAATCTGCTCCTCTTCCCAGACAGCATCCAGTGCTGCCGGCGTATCGTCGCGCGCTTCCTGCGCCACCTGTGGCTTGAGGGCCGCAGGATCAACCGCGCTACCGGACAGCGTCAGTAACACTGTGAAGAGATCGGCGTAGGGGCTCTGACGCTCTTCAAGTCGCGCCGCCAGCAAGGCCAGGATAGGCACGATGTCGTCCAGTCCCTGACGCGCGGCCTCATCGCTTTTACAGGCGAGATACTCCAGGTAGAGCGGCAGGAAATCGGGCAGCTCTTTGCTGTCCAGCTCCAGACCATCGGCACGATACTGTTCCAGCAGATCAACCATCGCCTGACCGCGATCGCGTGACTCACCGTGCACGTGTTCAAACAGCAGCAGCGAGGTGGCGCGGCCACGATCAAACAGTTCGCAGTAGTCAGCCTGCACGTCGAGCAGTGGCCGGGCACAGAGCTGATTGATAAACCGCACCAGCCGTGCGCTCTGCTGCAGGTTGAGTTCAGTGGCGTCATCCAGCGCCGCGATCAGGTCGGAAGAGTGGGTAAACAGCGCCTCGTCCGGGTAGTCCAGCAGCCGCGAAAGAATCCGTAACGTCATCATGAGGCATCCTCCGGACGAATGGTTTTCTTACTGACGTCGATGGCATCAATACGGCGGCTGTTGAACAGGTTGAATTTGCTGTCGCTGCCGTGACAGCCATCGCCAAAGCTAAAGCCGCAGCCTTTGCTTTCCGGGAAGGCTTCACGCGCCAGTTCGCGATGGCTGGAGGGCACCACAAAGCGATCTTCATAGTTCGCGATCGCCAGATAGCGGTACATCTCCTGCGCCTGCGCTTCGGTCAGGCCGACCTGCTCCAGCGCCCGGATATCATGCTCACCGTCCACGCTTTCTGCGCGTTTGTAATGACGCATTGCCAGCATCCGCTTCAGTGCCAGCAGCACCGGTGCGGTGTCGCCTGCGGTCAGCAGGTTCGCCAGATACTCAACCGGAATGCGCAGGCTTTCCACATCCGGCAGCACGCCGGTGTGCGCCAGCGCTCCGCCATCCACCGCCGACTGAATCGGTGACAGTGGTGGCACATACCAGACCATCGGCAGCGTGCGGTATTCAGGGTGAAGTGGCAGCGCCAGCTTCCACTCCATCGCCATTTTATAGACCGGTGAACGCTGTGCTGCGTCGATCACGCTCTGCGCAACGCCATCTTTCAGCGCCTGCGCAATCACCGCCGGATCGTTGGGATCAAGGAAGATATCCAGCTGGCTCTGATAGAGATCTTTCTCGTTTTCCGCTGCGGCCGCCTGTTCAATGCGGTCAGCGTCATAGAGCAACACGCCGAGATAGCGGATACGGCCGACACAGGTTTCTGAACAGACGGTGGGCTGGCCCGCTTCAATGCGCGGATAACAGAAAATGCATTTTTCTGATTTGCCGCTTTTCCAGTTGAAGTAGATCTTCTTGTACGGACAGCCGGTGAGGCACATCCGCCAGCCGCGACATTTATCCTGGTCGATCAGTACGATGCCATCTTCGCCGCGTTTGTAGATCGCGCCGCTTGGGCATGTCGCCACACACGCCGGGTTGAGGCAGTGCTCACACAGGCGCGGCAGGTACATCATGAAGGTGTGCTCAAACTGACCGTAAATCTCCTTCTGGATGTTATCGAAGTTCTTATCCTGCGAACGTTTGGCAAACTCGCCGCCGAGGATCTCTTCCCAGTTCGGGCCGTTTTCGATCTTTTTCATCCGCTGACCGGTGATCAGCGAGCGCGGACGCGCAATCGGCTGATGCTTACCGGCGGGCGCATTGTGCAGATGCTGATAATCAAAATCGAACGGTTCGTAGTAATCATCCAGCGCGGGCACATCCGGGTTGGCGAAGATCTTCGACAGCAGGCCGATGCGACTGCCCATGCGCGGCTCCAGCTTACCGTTGATCTTACGGATCCAGCCGCCCTTCCACTTCTGCTGATCTTCCCAGGCGTGCGGATAGCCGACACCAGGTTTGCTTTCAACGTTGTTAAACCAGGCGTACTCCATGCCCTCGCGGCTGGTCCAGACATTTTTACAGGTTACCGAGCAGGTGTGGCAGCCGATACATTTGTCGAGGTTCAGCACCATGCCGACCTGTGAACGAATTTTCATGGTTTTACCTCCTGCTGGCTGCCCTGGCAGGCATCGTTGCCTTCCCCATCTAACCAGTTAACGTTGTTCATTTTTCTCACTACCACGAACTCATCGCGGTTCGAGCCGACGGTGCCGTAGTAGTTAAAGCCCCAGGAGAGCTGCGCATAACCGCCGATCATATGGGTCGGTTTCGGGCAGGTCCGCGTCACCGAGTTATGGATCCCGCCGCGCTGGCTGGTGATCTCCGAGCCAGGGATATTCACGATACGTTCCTGCGCGTGGTACATCATGGTCATACCCGCCGGGATACGCTGGCTCACTACTGCACGTGCGGTCAGCGCACCGTTGGCGTTGAACGCCTCGATCCAGTCGTTATCCACAATACCCAGCTCACGGGCGTCATCTTCACTCATCCAGACAATCGGTCCGCCGCGTGACAGTGTCAGCATCAGCAGGTTGTCGCTGTAGGTGGAGTGAATGCCCCACTTCTGGTGTGGCGTCAGGAAGTTCAGCGCCTTCTCCGGGTTACCGTTGGGTTTGCTGTTCAGCAACGGCTTCGCCGCACGGGTATCGATTGGCGGACGATAGACCATCAGGCTCTCGCCAAAGGCGCGCATCCACTCATGATCCTGATAGAGCTGCTGACGGCCGCTCAGGGTTCGCCACGGGATCAGCTCATGAACGTTGGTGTAGCAGGCGTTGTAAGAGACATGTTCATCTTCCAGCCCTGACCAGGTCGGACTGGAGATAATTTTGCGCGGCTGCGCCTGGATATCGCGGAAGCGAATCTTCTCATCTTCTTTATTGAGCGCCAGGTGGGTGTGGTCACGACCGGTAATTACGCCCAGCGCCTGCCAGGCTTTCACCGCCACCTGACCATTGGTTTCCGGTGCCAGCGCCAGGATCACTTCTGCCGCATCGATCGCCGTGTCGATATTTGGCCGCCCCGCTGCCGGGCCATCCGCTTTGACGTAGTTCAGTTGCTTGAGGAAATCGACCTCTTTGCTGGTGTTCCAGCTGATACCTTTGCCGCCGTTACCCAGGGTCTCCAGCAACGGTCCCAGCGAGGTAAAGCGCTCCCAGGTCGCCGGATAGTCGCGCTCCACCACCATAATGTGTGGCGCGGTTTTACCCGGAATCAGATCGCATTCGCCTTTTTTCCAGTCTTTCGCCTCAAAAGGCTGCGCCAGTTCCGCGGGTGAGTCATGCAACACCGGCAGAGTAACGACGTCCGTTTCAACGCCTAAATGACCCGGGCAGAGATCGGAGAAGGCTTTGGCGATGCCTTTGTAGATCTCCCAGTCACTTTTTGAGTCCCAGGCAGGATCGACGGCCGCCGAAAGCGGATGAATAAACGGATGCATATCCGAGGTATTCATATCGTCTTTTTCATACCAGGTCGCCGTTGGCAGCACGACATCGGAGTAGAGACAGGTGCTCGACATGCGGAAGTCGAGTGTGACCACCAGATCCAGTTTGCCTTCGGCACCCTGATCCAGCCACTCCACCTCTTCCGGCTTCACGCGGCCCTGCTGGCCTAAATCTTTGCCCTGAATGCCGTTTTCCGTGCCCAGCAGATACTTCAGCATGTACTCATGCCCTTTACCGGATGAGCCGAGCAGATTGGAGCGCCAGACAAACAGGTTACGCGGGAAGTTCTGCGGATCGTCCGGCTGTTCAGCGGCAAACCGCATGGTGCCCTGCTTCAGGCTTTCCACGGTGTAATCCAGCGGCGACTGACCGGCGGCTTTCGCCTGCGCCGCGATGTGCAGCGGGTTGACGTTAAGCTGCGGCGCTGAAGGCAGCCAGCCCATACGTTCGGAACGGACGTTAAGGTCGATCAGGCTGCCGCTGTAGCGACTTTTATCCGCCAGCGGGGAGAGCAATTCGCTGGTGGCCAGGGTTTCATAGCGCCACTGACTGGAGTGGTTGTAGAAGAAGGAGGTGCTGTTCATCTGGCGTGGCGGACGCTGCCAGTCCAGGCCAAAGGCCAGCGGGGTCCAGCCGGTCTGCGGACGGAGTTTCTCCTGGCCGACATAGTGCGCCCAGCCACCGCCGCTCTGACCGACGCAGCCGCAGAAAATCAGCATGTTCATCAGGCCACGATAGTTCATGTCCATGTGATACCAGTGGTTCATACCGGCACCGACGATGATCATCGAACGACCGCGGGTTTTCTCGGCGTTTTCGGCAAATTCACGGGCAATGCGAATGATGTTCTGACGGGAGACACCCGTAATCTGCTCCGCCCAGGCCGGGCTGTACGCTTTGATGTCGTCGTAGGTTTGCGCGCAGTTGGCATCATCCAGACCGCGATCCAGACCATAATTCGCCAGCGTCAGATCGTAGACGCTGGTAACCAGCGCTTCACTGCCATCCGCCAGTTGCAGGCGTTTCACCGGCAGCTTGTGCAGCAGGATTTCGTCCAGCGCAACGCTGTTGAAATGCTCGCTGGTAATACCACCGAAGTAAGGGAAACCGACCTCGACCACCTCATCGTGGCTCCCGAGCAGGCTGAGCTGCAGTTCAACTTCCTGATGTGATGCCCCATCACGCTGCTCAAGGTTCCATTTGCCTTTTTCGCCCCAGCGGAAGCCGATAGATCCCTGCGGCGCGGTCAGCTCCCCGGTCGCCTCGTTGATCGCGACGGTTTTCCACTCCGGGTTATTCTCCTGACCGAGCCCATCCACCAGATCGCTGGCGCGCAGCTGACGGCCGGCGGCGTAAAAACCGCCCTCACGGGGTTCCAGCAGCACCAGCATCGGCATATCAGTGTAACGGCGCACGTAGTCGCGGAAATAGCCAACTTCGCGATCAAGATGAAACTCTTTCAGCATCACGTGGCCCATCGCCAGCGCCATCGCGCTGTCGGTGCCCTGCTTCGGACTCAGCCACTGGTCACACAGCTTCGCGACCTCAGCATAGTCCGGCGTGATCGCCACGGTTTTCGTCCCTTTATAGCGGACTTCCGTAAAGAAGTGCGCATCCGGGGTACGGGTCTGCGGCACGTTAGAGCCCCAGGCAATAATGTAGGAGGAGTTGTACCAGTCAGCCGATTCCGGCACGTCGGTCTGCTCGCCCCAGGTCATCGGTGAGGCCGGCGGCAGATCGCAGTACCAGTCGTAGAAGCTCAGACAGGTTCCGCCAATCAGTGACAGGTAACGTGCGCCCGCAGCGTAAGAGACCATCGACATCGCCGGAATCGGTGAGAATCCCATAATGCGGTCAGGGCCGTAGGTCTTCGCGGTGCAGATGTTCGCGGCGGCGATCATCTCGTTGACTTCCTGCCAGCTGGAGCGGACAAAGCCGCCGCGTCCACGCGCCTGTTTGTAGCTTCTGGCCTTTTCAGGATTACTGATGATTGATGCCCAGGCGTCCACCGGATCGCTGTGCTGCGCTTTCGCGTCGCGCCAGAGCTGAATCAGCTTCTTGCGCATTAACGGATATTTCAGGCGGTTAGCGCTGTAGAGATACCACGAGTAGCTGGCACCGCGTGGGCAGCCACGCGGCTCATGGTTTGGCAGATCGGGACGGGTACGCGGATAGTCGGTCTGCTGGGTCTCCCAGGTGACCAGTCCATTTTTGACGTAGATTTTCCAGCTGCATGAGCCGGTACAGTTAACGCCGTGCGTGGAGCGCACGATTTTATCGTGCTGCCAGCGACTGCGATAGCCATCTTCCCAGTCGCGGTTGCTGTTTAACGTCTGGCCATGCTGGCCGGAAAAGGGTTCGGCCAGCTGTTTGAAATAGCGAAACCGATCAAGAAACTTGCTCATCCGGAATACTCCTGAAGGCTTAATGTGACATTGCTGACTCTGCATCTGTCCCGACACAGAAAGTGAAATTGTGCCGGTGCGCCACACCGGCTTTGTCGTTATCAGGCGCGTGCTTTTCGGCCGTAAACCAGCCAGGTCACCGCGATGCAGCAGAGATAAAAGACCAGGAAGATTTTCATCGCGCCGGCGGGTGAACCGGTCATCGCGAGCGACAGGCCAAAAGTCTGCGGAATAAAGAAACCGCCCAGCGCGCCAATCGCGGAGATAAAGCCGAGCGCAGCAGAGGTTTCTGTTGCCGCTTCACGCTGTGCCAGCGCATCGTCGCCGCCCTCAGCTTTGATACGTTCCAGCGTCAGCTTACGGAAGATCACCGCAATCATCTGGTAGGTGGAGCCGCTGCCCAGCCCGGACGTCAGGAACAGGCCCATAAACACGGCGAAGAAGGCAACGAACGAGCCATCATGTCCGGCACCCGGCAGGGTGAGGAACAGCAGCGCAGCAAACAGCGCCATCAGCACGTAGTTGACAAGCGTGACGCGGGTACCGCCGAAGCGGTCAGAAATGATGCCGCCTGCTGAACGGGCCAGCGCGCCAATAAAGGGGCCGAAAAAGGCGTAATGCATGATCACGACATCAGGAAATTGCGTCTTCGTCAGCATGGCAAAACCGGCAGAGAAACCGATAAATGAGCCAAAGGTGGCCAGATAGAGCAGCGCCATAACCCACAGGTGTGGACGTTTCAGCACCGGCAACTGCTCACGCAGCGAGGATTTCGCCGCCGCCAGGTCGTTCATGCCGAACCAGGCCGCCAGCGTGCCGATCGCCAGGAACGGCACCCAGATCCAGGCGGCATTTTCCAGCCAGATGCTGTCGCCGGTGACGGTGGTCTGACCCACATCGGCAAAACCAAAAATGGCACAGGAGATCGCCAGCGGGGCGACAAACTGCATTACGCTGACGCCAAGATTACCGAGGCCGCCGTTGATACCCAGCGCGCCGCCCTGACGGGCTTTGGGAAAGAAGAAGCTGATATTGCCCATGCTCGACGCGAAGTTAGCGCCACCAAAACCGCACAGCAGGGAAATCACCATAAAAGTGGTGAATGAGGTCTGGCTGTCCTGTACGGCAAAGCCGAGCCACAGGCAGGGAATGATCAGGATGCCGGTGCTGAAGGCGGTCCAGCGACGTCCCCCAAAGATGGGAATAACAAAAGAGTAAGGCACACGCAGCAACGCGCCAGAAACCGACGGCAGTGCGGTCAGTAAAAAGAGCTGCTCAGTGCTGAAGGTAAAGCCAACTTTATTCAGGTTAACCGCAACGGTGCTGAACAGCATCCAGACGCAGAAGCCCAGCAGCAGACAGAAGACAGAAATCCACAGGTTACGGCTGGCGATACGTTTACCACGCGCCTGCCAGAACGCATCGTTTTCCGGTTGCCAGTCCTGAATTAACGCGCCGCGCGTCGGGGTTTGCAAAGAGGTGGATTGGGTCATAAATCTCTCATCAGCAGAATAATAATTGTGCGTATCCTGCGCATCCGCCGTGGTGTCGGGCTTGATACAAATCAACGGCAATGCAGGTTACAGAGGTGCAGCGCCCTCTCTTCACCCCGGTTAAGTAGTTGACTGAATTCAGATAACCCTTATAAATCATAGGGTTTAAACACAGCCGCCAATGCCTTCTGTAAAAGGGTGCCCGACTGGAAATAAAGGAGTAGTCCATTGGGGGTATATAGCGACCCCGCTTCACCGGTAAGATAGGCTCTCCGCCCGCTCAGGGCTGGCGTATGTGACAGGAACAGGAGCCATTGTGACGGCAGAGAAATTTACGCTTTTATTGATCGACGACCATCCCATGCTGCGCAATGGCCTGAAGCAGCTGATTGCGCTGGATGAAAGGCTGCAGGTGGTTGCCGAAGCGGGTAATGGCATTGATGGCCTGGCGCTGGCACAGCAGCATGATCCCGACCTGATCCTGCTTGATCTTAATATGCCAGGTCTGAACGGACTGGATACCCTGACCCAGCTGCGTGAGATAGCCCTTTCTGGCCGGGTAGTGGTGTTCAGCGTTTCAGATAATGAAGAGGATGTGGTCAGCGCGTTGAAGCGCGGCGCTGATGGTTATCTGCTGAAAGATATGGAACCGGAAGCCTTACTGAAAGCGCTGCATCAGGCTGCTGCCGGTCAGATCGTGCTGAGCGAGGCGTTAACCCCGATTCTGGTCGCCCGGTTGCGTGAAGCGCAGCCTGCTCAGACGCGCGACATCAATCAGCTGACCCGGCGCGAACGCGATATTCTGCAACTGATCAGCGACGGGATGACCAATAAAGCGATTGCCCGCAAGCTGGCCATCAGTGAAAGCACGGTTAAGGTTCACGTTAAATATCTGCTGAAGAAGATGAACCTTAAATCCCGACTTGAAGCCGCCGTCTGGGCGCTGCAGAACGGGCTGCACTGACTTTTCCCCCTTCCCGATGCGGCGCAGTGCCGTCCTGCCGGCCATAAACTGCCGCAGAAATCGCGAGCCGCCTCGCAGCCCCGCATCAGCGTCATGAGAACAGGCACTTTTTTGTCGCCAGCCGCCGCCACATTTGCCAGGATGCCTGTCAGGTTACACCCGGTCAGGATCGCGGCTGTGCATCACGCTGGCATATGCCCTGCCCTATTCGTTATCATCTGATTATCCTGCGCGCCTGGAATCCCTTTCGGTTTCATGGGCGTTGACCGCCAGAAATTTACCGCATTAAAAATGAGCTAAAACCTTATGCAAGAGCCAACCGAAAAGGACTTTCCTTCCCACACGCCGATGATGCAGCAGTACCTACGTCTCAAGGCGGAGCATCCTGACATTCTGCTGTTTTACCGTATGGGTGACTTCTACGAGCTGTTTTATGACGACGCAAAACGTGCCTCGCAGCTGCTGGAGATTTCACTCACCAAGCGCGGTGCGTCAGCGGGCGAACCGATTCCGATGGCGGGTGTGCCCTATCATGCGGTTGAAGGTTACCTGGCTAAACTGGTGCAGCTGGGCGAATCCGTTGCCATCTGCGAGCAGATAGGCGATCCGGCGCTGAGCAAAGGCCCGGTCGAACGCAAAGTGGTGCGCATCGTTACCCCGGGTACCATCAGTGATGAGGCGCTGTTGCAGGAGCGACACGACAATCTGCTGGCGGCGATCGTGCAAAGCCCGCGCGGTTTTGGCTACGCCACGCTGGATATCAGCTCAGGCCGTTTTCGCCTCAGCGAACCTGCCGATGCTGAAACCATGGCGGCAGAACTGCAGCGCACCAATCCGGCGGAGCTGCTCTACCCCGAAGATTTCCAGGCGATGTCGCTGATCGATCAGCGACGCGGCCTGCGACGCCGTCCGCTGTGGGAGTTTGAGATCGACACCGCGCGCCAGCAGCTGAACCTGCAGTTCGGCACCCGCGATCTCAATGGCTTCGGCGTGGAGATTGCGCACCTCGGACTGAGCGCGGCGGGCTGCCTGCTGCAGTATGTTAAAGATACCCAGCGTACGACGCTGCCCCACATCCGCTCGCTGAGCATGGAGCGGCAGCAGGACAGCATCATCATGGATGCGGCCACCCGCCGTAATCTGGAGATCACCCAGAACCTGGCAGGCGGCACCGACAACACCTTAGCGGCGGTGCTGGATAAAACAGTCACCCCGATGGGTAGTCGGATGCTGAAACGCTGGCTGCATATGCCGCTGCGCGATGCGCGCATCATTAACCAGCGTCAGGAGTCGATTGCTGAGCTGCAAAATCTCAGCGACGTGCTGCAACCGGTGCTGCGTCAGGTCGGCGATCTGGAGCGAATCCTGGCTCGCCTGGCCCTGCGCACCGCACGTCCGCGCGATCTGGCTCGCATGCGTCATGCGTTTCAGCAACTGCCGGAACTTAACCAGTTGCTGGCCGACGTTGAGGCGCCCCAGTTGCAGAAGCTGCGCACGCAGATGGGCGAGTTCACTGCGTTACGTGAGCTGCTGGAACAGGCGGTGATTGAGTCACCGCCGGTGCTGATCCGTGACGGCGGAGTGATTGCGCCCGGCTACAACGCGGAGCTGGATGAGTGGCGCGCACTGGCAGATGGCGCAACCGACTATCTTGACCGGCTGGAGATCCGCGAACGCGAGAAGCTGGGACTGGATACCCTGAAGGTCGGCTTTAACGGCGTGCATGGTTATTACATTCAGGTGAGCCGCGGACAGAGCCATCAGGTACCGATGCACTATGTCCGTCGTCAGACCCTGAAAAATGCTGAACGCTATATCATTCCGGAGCTGAAAGAGTACGAAGACAAAGTACTCACCTCCAAGGGTAAAGCGCTGTCGCTGGAAAAAAGCCTGTATGAGGCGCTGTTCGATCAGTTGCTGCCGCATCTTGAAGCGCTGCAGCTGAGTGCCGCCGCGCTGGCAGAGCTGGATGTGTTAAGCAACCTGGCAGAACGCGCCTGGTCCCTGAACTATTGCCGCCCGGTATTGCAGGATAAAGCCGGGATTAAAATCAGCGGCGGACGCCATCCGGTGGTGGAACAGGTTCTGAAAGAGCCGTTTATTGCCAACCCACTGTCACTGGCACCCCAGCGCAGAATGCTGATTATTACCGGCCCCAACATGGGCGGTAAAAGTACCTATATGCGCCAGGCGGCACTGATTGCGCTGATGGCATGGATTGGCAGTTTTGTTCCTGCCGATGAGACGCTGATTGGCCCGCTGGATCGCATCTTTACCCGTGTCGGTGCCGCTGACGATCTCGCCTCCGGGCGCTCGACCTTTATGGTTGAGATGACCGAAACTGCTAACATCCTGCACAACGCCACCGAAAACAGCCTGGTGCTGATGGATGAGATTGGACGCGGAACATCCACCTACGACGGTTTATCGCTGGCCTGGGCCTGCGCCGAAAACCTGGCGAACCGTATCAAGGCGATGACGCTGTTTGCCACCCATTACTTCGAGCTGACAACCCTGCCGGAAAAAATGGAAGGCGTGGTTAATGTCCATCTGGATGCCGTTGAGCATGGCGACACGATCGCCTTTATGCACAGCGTCCAGGAGGGTGCGGCAAGTAAGAGCTATGGTCTGGCGGTGGCGGCGCTGGCCGGCGTACCCAAAGAGGTGATTAAGCGGGCACGCAATAAGCTGAAGGAACTTGAGACCGTTTCAAACCACTCCGCGTCATCGACGGTCGATGGCTCTCAGCTGCCGCTGCTGGTTGAAGAGACCTCGCCTGCCATGGAGGCGCTTGAGGCGCTGGATCCGGATACGCTGACACCGCGTCAGGCACTCGACTGGATTTATCGTCTTAAATCGCTGGTCTGATATTACATCCAGTACATCGCACCGCGTTAATGCGCGGTGCGATGCTCGCTCGCCCGCAAATCACTTTTCTGCAGACATAAAAAAAGCGATGGTTTTCACCATCGCTTTTCGCATTCAAACTCAGATTTACTGTTAACGATTATTCACGAAACAGTGCTTCAATGCTGAGGCCCTGCGCCTGCAGGATTTCACGCAGACGGCGTAAACCTTCAACCTGAATCTGGCGTACACGCTCGCGGGTTAAGCCGATTTCACGACCCACATCCTCAAGTGTTGCCGCTTCATAGCCTAACAGGCCGAAACGACGTGCCAGCACTTCACGCTGCTTGGCGTTCAGTTCGAACAGCCATTTAACGATGCTTTGTTTCATATCATCGTCCTGCGTGGTGTCTTCCGGTCCGTTGTCTTTCTCATCGGCCAGAATATCCAGCAGCGCTTTTTCAGAATCACCGCCTAATGGCGTATCAACCGAAGTAATGCGTTCGTTGAGACGTAACATGCGGCTTACGTCATCAACTGGTTTATCAAGCTGCTCTGCGATCTCTTCCGCACTCGGCTCATGGTCGAGCTTGTGGGAAAGTTCACGCGCAGTACGCAGATAAACATTCAGTTCTTTCACAATGTGAATCGGCAGACGGATGGTACGGGTTTGGTTCATGATCGCCCGTTCAATAGTCTGACGAATCCACCAGGTGGCGTACGTTGAGAAACGGAACCCGCGCTCCGGGTCAAATTTCTCTACGGCGCGAATCAGGCCGAGGTTACCTTCTTCAATCAGGTCCAGCAGAGCTAAACCACGATTGCTGTAACGACGAGCGATTTTCACCACCAGGCGTAAGTTACTTTCGATCATACGGCGACGGGAAGGGATATCACCCCGCAATGCACGGCGAGCGAAGAAGACTTCTTCCTCTGCCGTTAACAACGGAGAATAGCCAATCTCCCCGAGATAGAGCTGCGTCGCATCTAACACACGTTGCGTCGCACCCTGTGATAGCAACTCTTCTTCCGCTACGTCGCTATCACTGGCTTCATTTTCAACGAGTGCCTTCTCGTCAAAAATTTCAGCTCCGTTCTCATCGAATTCCGCGTTCTCATGTAACTCGTTTACTTTCAGCGTATTCTGGCTCATAAGCGGCTCCTACCCGTGATTCCAGGGCAGAACATAAACCTGTTTTGTTCTGCCGGATTATCGCTGCGGTAAATAACGCAACGGGTTTACGGATTTCCCCTTGTAACGAATTTCAAAGTGTAATCTGACTGAACTGGTTCCGGTGCTACCCATGGTAGCGATCTTTTGCCCCGCCTTAACTTCCTGTTGTTCCCGGACCAGCATTGTATCGTTGTGGGCGTAGGCGCTCAGGTAATCATCGTTGTGTTTAATGATGATTAAATTACCGTAACCCCGGAGTGCGTTACCTGCGTAAACCACTCGTCCTGAAGCAGTGGCGACCACAGATTGTCCGCGCGTCCCGGCGATATCGATACCTTTATTGCCACCTTCGGCGGCAGAGAAGTTATCGATGATCTTCCCGTCAGTCGGCCAGCGCCAGCTTCCGACCGGCGTTGAACTGTTGGTTGTACTGCTAACCGTTGGGGGTGCGGTAACGACTGGAGCTGTTGTCGTTGCAACATTTGCTCCATTCGAAGGCAACATTTTGCTGCCACCCGAATTACCTGAATCATCAGAATACGTAATAACAGGTTGCTGTGCAACAGCAGGCGATTTAATTTGTGGCGCCGCCGGAACGCCGCCCTGCGTTGCATCAGCAACGGTAATGGGATTGCCGCCGGTAATCGGCTGACCCGACCCATTGCCAATCTGCAAAGTTTGTCCGACATTCAGGCCATATGGCGCAGGAACATTGTTGCGCTGGGCTAAATCACGGAAATCGTTGCCGGTAATCCAGGCGATGTAAAACAATGTGTCGCCACGCTTAACGGTATAAGTTTCACCGGAGTAGCTACCTTTAGGAATGTTCTGATAACTGCGATTGTAAACAATCCGGCCATTCTGCGTCTCAACATTACTGTTGGTACTAATCATTCCACCACTAGCGGGGGCGGATGCTGAATTTTTGCTTAACATTTGTCCCTGGGCTGGCGTGGCAGGAACGCCGCCTGAACTCGTGTCTGCTCCAGACTGGTTAGTGTTCATGCCACCATTATCGCCAACGCGACTGATGGGTGCCTGTGAGTTGTCGCTGGAGCTGCAGCCTGCCAGCCAAAAACCTACCAGTGAAAGCGCCGCCAGACGGCGTAACTGAAAAAGTGTGCTTCCCGTGCTCATTAATCCCCCGTGATGGCAACTCTGATCTATCTGTTTCACTGTATCTGCCAGCAGGATACTCTGCGCGGCGCGATAAAATCTGCGTTTTCGATGAATAAACTGGATAGTAACAACATCAGGTACGTGGTGCTATGAAACAGTTGTGAAGAAATACGAAGAGGGTCAGGCCAGATCGCCCTGCACCAGCGGGACAAAACGCACTGGTTCGATGGTCTCTTCCATCACCTCTTCGCCCTGACGACGCAGGCGCTTCAGTACCTGCTGATCTTCGCCAACCGGCAGCACCATGATGCCGCCTTCTGCCAGTTGTGCTATCAGCGCAATCGGAATTTCAGGCGGTGCAGCCGTGACGATGATGGCATCGAAGGGGCCACGTGAAGGCCAGCCCTGCCAGCCATCACCATGACGGGTTGAGACATTATGCAGATCCAGCTGTTTCAGACGGCGCTTGGCCTGCCACTGCAGCCCTTTGATGCGTTCCACTGAATAAACATGGTCCACCAGATGGGCAAGAATCGCCGTCTGATAACCTGAACCCGTACCAATCTCCAGCACACGCGAATGCGGATTAAGTCCGAGCAGCGCGGTCATCCGCGCGACCATGTAGGGCTGTGATATCGTCTGACCGGAGCCGATGGGCAAGGCAACATTGTCCCAGGCTTTATGCTCGAACGCTTCGTCGATAAAACGTTCGCGCGGCACCTCGCTGATGGCTTTCAGCAGGTTTTCATCATCGATGCCCTGCTGACGCAGTTGTGACAGCAACGTCTCAATACGCCGATTCACCATGCCAGGTTCACCTCAGCTTTAGCCAGCCAGTCACTGAGCACGTTCTGCGCGCTGTGCGCCGTTAAATCGACATGGAGTGCCGTGACAGAGACGTAGCCCTGATCCACGGCGGCGAAGTCCGTATCCGGGCCCGCATCCAGTTTTTCCCCTGGCGGACCAATCCAGTAGAGTGTATTGCCACGCGGATCCTGCTGCGCGATCACCTGATCCGCCGGATGGCGACTGCCACAGCGCGTCACGCGGATGCCTTTGAGTTCAGACAACGGCAGATCGGGAACGTTGATATTGAGAATGCGGCCGGTGCGCAGCGGTTCATGCGTCAGCGCCCTGAGCAGAGCGCAGGTCACGGCCGCCGCGGTGGCGTAGTGCTGATGGCCATTGAGCGAAACCGCGATAGCCGGTAAGCCAAGATGTCGCCCTTCCATCGCCGCCGCCACCGTGCCGGAGTAGATCACATCATCGCCCAGATTGGGGCCGGCATTGATGCCCGACACCACAATGTCGGGACGCGGCTGCATCAGCGCATTCACCCCCAGATAGACGCAGTCGGTCGGCGTCCCCATCTGGACGGCGATATCGCCGTTTTCATGGGTGAAGGTGCGCAGAGGCGTTTCCAGCGTTAATGAGTTCGAGGCACCGCTTCGGTTACGATCGGGGGCAACAACCTGCACGTCAGCAATCTGCCGCAGGGCTTTCGCCAGAGTCTGAATGCCTGGCGCATGAATGCCGTCATCGTTACTGAGCAATATCCGCATTTCGTTCTGACCTTTTTTTATTCGACTGGTCGCCGTGACGGAACCTGTTTTAACGGCATGGCAACAGGTGAGGAATGGACGGCGATTTTTGCATTCTAGCGAGGCGCGCAAGGAAGTGGTAGGCGTAAATCACACGACGGTGGGGGTTTGCCGCAACATTACCCACACTGCGGGTCAGGTTGCGGCGAAGATTACTCATCAATCTGATCGGGCGAGTCCGCGTGGGTCAGCAGCTCACGGACCACGCTGGTGGCAAAGCTGCCCGCTGGCAGCCAGAATGCCAGTTCCAGCGTGACATCATCCCACCAGCTCCACTGCATATCGCGCGGCACCACCAGCATGGCACGGCGTGCAGCATCGACCTTCTCACGTTCAATCAGTCCCAGCAGCAGCGTCTCATCAGCCAGCGCCTGCTGTTCAAAGGCCAGCGCGTCAGCCTGCGGGCCAGGCTCGCCCCGTCCCGGCAGCGGCGCGGTGATGCGCAGCTCATGCTGATCAACCCGGCGCTGTGACTCTGCCAGTTCATCAGGCTGGGCGACAAACCAGCTGCCTCGTCCGGTCAGCTGCAACGCATCGCCGTTGAGCACCTGAGTCAGCCCACCCTGCTGTTGCAGACGCGCACTGGTCACCTGATTAAACAGCGAACTGCGCGCGGCAGAGAGCATCAGACTGCGCTTGTTGCGGTCGCGAATAATGATCTCATTGCGCGCCCACTTTTCAGCCATCACCAGATTATTGCCGCCGCGACCAAAACGCTGTTCACCAAAATAGTTCGGCACGCCCGCATCGCGAATCTGCGCCAGACGCGTTTCAACCGCATCACGGTCACTGATCTGGCGGATGATCAGCCGGAACGCATTCCCCGCCAGAGCGCCGATGCGCAGCTTACGTTTGTGGCGCACCGCCTGCAGAATCTCGACCCCTTCCAGCTCAAAACCGCGCAGATCGGGCATCGCATTACCCGGCAGGCGAAAACAGAGGGTCTGTTCCGTCACCGCATGGCGATCTTTCATTCCGGCATAACTCATGTCGCGCTGATGAATACCGAGATACTTCGCCAGTGCCTCAGCCACAAAGCGGGTATTGGCCCCCACTTTACGGATACGCACCAGCAGGTGCTCACCTTCACCATCCGCGCCATAACCGAGATCTTCAACTACCACGAAATCTTCCGGATTGGCTTTGATCACGCCGGAGGCCACGGGTGTACCGTACAGGTAATTCAGCATCATTGGCTGTCAGCTTTCAGGACTAACGCCACCG
Organism: Pantoea sp. CFSAN033090; assembly: GCF_001264395.1. Taxonomy (NCBI): domain Bacteria; kingdom Pseudomonadati; phylum Pseudomonadota; class Gammaproteobacteria; order Enterobacterales; family Erwiniaceae; genus Pantoea; species Pantoea sp. CFSAN033090. The sequence continues at coordinate 47,587 of NZ_LGYX01000011.1, forward strand.
CTTCACAGGCGATGCCTTCGCCGCGCCCGGTAAAGCCCAGCTTCTCGGTGGTGGTCGCTTTGACGTTGACCGCATCCATATGGCAGCCCAGATCTTCTGCAATATTGATCCGCATCTGTGGCACGTGCGGCAGCATTTTCGGTGCCTGAGCAATAATCGTGACGTCGACATTACCGATGCGATAGCCTTTGGCTTCGATACGACGCCAGGCCTCACGCAGCAGGCCGCGGCTGTCCGCCCCTTTAAAAGCCGGATCGGTGTCAGGAAATAGCTTGCCGATATCGCCCATCGCCACTGCGCCCAGCAGCGCGTCAGTCAGCGCGTGCAGCGCCACATCGCCATCCGAATGGGCGATAAAACCCTGCTCAAACGGGATCCGCACACCGCCAATCACTAACGGACCCTCTCCGCCAAAGGCGTGAACGTCAAAACCGTGACCGATACGCATCATGCGCTCTCCTTTAAATGAATCTGACTCAGATAAAAAGCCGCCAGCGCCAGATCTTCTGGCCGGGTGACTTTGATGTTATCACTGCGTCCGCTGACTAACAGCGGGTGGTAGCCGCAATACTCCAGCGCCGAGGCTTCATCGGTGATGGTCGCGCCTTCTGCCAGCGCCCGCGTCAGGCAGGCGGTGAGCAGCGCATGAGGGAAAAATTGCGGCGTTAAGGCGTGCCAGAGATCGTCGCGCTCTACGGTATGGGCCACCGCGGCTTTGCCCGGCTCGCCCCGTTTCATGGTGTCACGCACTGGCGCGGCCAGAATCCCGCCAACGTGGCTCTGTTCACGCACGTTGAGCAGTTGCTGGAGATCGTCGGGATGCAGACAGGGACGCGCGGCGTCATGGACCAGCACCCAGGCGGAACCCTGTGCGGCCTGCAATCCGGCCAGCACCGATTCGGCGCGGGTCTCTCCGCCTGTCACCCTGAGCACGCGCGGATCGCGTGCCAGCGGCAGTGAAGCGAAGTGCTGGTCATCAGGACTGAGGGCGACAATCACCTGTTTGATAGCGGGATGGGAAAACAGACGCGCAATGCTGTGTTCCAGAAGGGTGTGCTGACCAATCGTCAGATACTGCTTCGGACAGGTTGCCTGCATGCGGCTGCCGATCCCGGCAGCGGGCACCACGGCAATCACATCCGCAAGGGAGGCCAGAGTGTTCATGTTTTATCGTTGTTGGTTAAGCGCTGCTTGTTGCGCGTTGCGTTTGTTCTGGTCAGGCACCAGACGATAGAAAGTCTCACCGGGCTTAATCATGCCCAGTTCATTGCGTGCACGCTCCTCGATCGCTTCCGAGCCGCCATTGAGATCGTCAATTTCGGCAAACAGCTGATCGTTTCGCGATTTCAGTTTGGCATTGTTTGCCTGTTGCACCGCGACATCATCATTGACGCGCGTATAGTCATGGATGCCATTTTTCCCCAGCCACAACGAATATTGCAGCCAGCCAAGCAGCACCAATAACAGTAACGTCAGTTTTACCATCCCGCCCCCTAAAAACGGCCCAATCATCCCATAACTTTGCACAGGACTCCACACCAGCGGAGAAAATGGCGCGCTTTGCTGCGCGTCTGCGCAAAATATGAATCAGTACCGATTCAGACGGGAAAAGATTTGTAACCTGCCGATGCGTTTGCACATCAGCGCGGGCGCACTGACGGCTTACCAGCCAGAGAGAAAAGAGAACATTAACCAGAAGAGCGTGACCACCATGATCACCGTGGCGAGCGCGGCCCACAGCCACTGTCCACTCAGCAGCGTATTCAGCGCGATACCCGTGACCACCGCAACCGGCAGCAGCGCCAGAAAGAATGGCCAGGTATAAAGAAAGAAGAACAGCGTGTTAGAGCCGAACAGCAGGAAAGGAATCGCCAGCGCGCACCAGTAAGCGAGAAAGCCGATAACGCCGCCCGGCAGCAATGAGCGCGGCTCATCCGGGGAGGAGTCATCTTTTCGGGCGAGCATTGGGGTAATGTTCTGCATAGGCATCCTGTTGGCGCGAGGGCGGCAAATCAGAAACGATTTGCCGCTGTCTCTTCAGGATTTGATGATATCGCGGTCACGCAGCAGGTCTAACAATTGGGCGGCCAGTTTTGTAACCAATTGTTCGCCATCCAGCTGGATTTCCGGGCTATCGGGCGCCTCATAGACGCTGTCGATGCCGGTGAAATTACGCAGTTCACCGGCGCGCGCTTTGCGATACAAGCCTTTCGGATCACGCGCTTCACACACGGCTAACGGCGTATCGACAAATACCTCGATAAACTGTCCCGGCTCCAGCAGATCGCGCACCATCTGACGCTCGGCACGATGCGGCGAAATAAAGGCAGTGAGCACCACGAGTCCGGCATCCACCATCAGTTTCGCCACCTCACCGACGCGACGGATATTCTCTTTACGATCATCATCGCTGAAACCGAGGTCACGACAGAGGCCGTGACGCACATTGTCACCATCCAGCAGATAGGTGCTGACGCCGATGCGGTGCAGCGCCTGCTCCAGCGCACCGGCAACGGTGGATTTCCCCGAGCCCGAAAGCCCGGTGAACCACAGCACCACGCCCTGATGGCCATGCTGCTGTTCGCGAGAGGCGCGTGTCACCGGATGATCATGCCACACCACGTTATCGTCGTGCTGCGCCATTACTGACCGCCCAGCAGGTCGCGCGCATTCCAGTGTGGGAAGTGGCGGCGCACCAGCGCATTCAGTTCCAGCTCAAACGCGCTGAACTCGCCGGTATTAACCGGGGCATCATGGTTTGGCTGATGGATCATACCGGCACCCACGGTGACGTTGCTCAGGCGATCGATAAAGATCATGCCGCCGGTTACCGGGTTCTGCTGATAGCTGTCGAGCACCATCGGTTCGTCAAAGGTGATCTCAATGCGACCGATACCGTTCAGCGGCAGCGTATCGACCTGACGCGTCTCCAGTGAGTTGATCTCGACCTGATGCAGCACCTTCTCTACCCGGCCACGGGTTTTCTTACCGGCGATTTTCAGGTCATAACTCTGACCGGCCTGCAGCGGCTGCTCTGCCATCCAGACCACGTCAACGCTGGCAGACTGAACCGCTGCCAGCTCTTCACTGGCATCCACCAGCAGATCGCCACGGCTGATATCAATCTCATCCTGCAGCACCAGGGTAATCGCTTCGCCTGCACCCGCTTCCTGCAGATCGCCATCGAAGGTCACAATGCGGGCAATGGTCGACTCCACGCCAGAAGGCAGCACTTTAACGCGCTGGCCTACCTGCACGCTGCCCGACGCCAGAGTGCCGGCATAGCCACGAAAATCGAGGTTCGGACGGTTGACATACTGCACCGGGAAACGCATCGGCTGATGATCGACGACGCGCTTCAGCTCCACGGTCTCCAGCACATCCAGCAGCGTCGGGCCGCTATACCACGGCATGGTCTGACTGGCAGAAGCGACGTTATCCCCTTCCAGCGCCGACATCGGCACAAAGCGGATATCGAGGTCTTCCGGCAGCTGCGCAGCAAAGTCGAGGTAATCCTGTTTGATCTGCTCGAAGCGCTCCTGGTTGTACTCCACCAGATCCATCTTATTGATCGCCACCACCAGGTGTTTGATCCCCAGCAGCGTCGAGATAAAGCTGTGGCGGCGGGTCTGATCCAGTACGCCTTTACGCGCATCGATCAGCAGGATCGCCAGATCGCAGGTTGACGCGCCGGTCGCCATGTTACGGGTGTACTGCTCATGTCCCGGCGTGTCGGCGATAATAAATTTACGCTTTTCGGTCGAGAAGTAGCGGTAGGCCACATCAATGGTAATGCCCTGCTCACGCTCAGCCTGCAGACCATCCACCAGCAGCGCCAGATCGAGCTTCTCGCCCTGGGTGCCGTGACGCTTGCTGTCGTTGTGCAGCGACGAGAGCTGATCTTCATAGATCTGACGGGTGTCGTGTAGCAGACGTCCAATCAGGGTACTTTTTCCGTCGTCAACGCTGCCGCAGGTCAGAAAACGCAGCAGGCTCTTGTGTTGTTGCGTGGTCAGCCAGGCTTCAACGCCGCCCTGGTCGGCAATCTGTTGTGCAATTACGGTATTCATCTGGCGTCTCCTTAGAAATAACCCTGACGTTTTTTCAGTTCCATCGAACCGGACTGATCGCGATCGATCATGCGGCCCTGACGCTCGCTGGTGGTGGAAACCAGCATCTCTTCGATGATCTCCGGCAGCGTCTGCGCCTCAGACTCTACCGCGCCGGTCAGCGGCCAGCAGCCGAGCGTACGGAAACGGACCATCCGTTCGGTGATCTCTTCACCCGGCTGCAGGTTGATGCGATCGTCATCGATCATCATCAGCATGCCATCACGCTCCAGCACCGGACGCGGTGCGGCGAGATAGAGCGGCACGATCTCGATGTTTTCCAGGAAGATGTACTGCCAGATATCCAGTTCGGTCCAGTTCGACAGCGGGAAGACGCGGATGCTTTCGCCTTTGTTGATCTGACCGTTGTAGTTGTGCCACAGCTCAGGGCGCTGGTTTTTCGGATCCCAGCGATGGAAGCGGTCACGGAATGAGTAGATACGCTCTTTGGCGCGTGACTTCTCTTCATCACGACGTGCGCCGCCAAAGGCTGCATCAAAACCATATTTGTTCAGCGCCTGCTTTAGCCCTTCGGTTTTCATGATGTCAGTGTGTTTGGCACTGCCGTGAACAAAGGGGTTGATGCCCATCGCCACGCCTTCCGGGTTGCGGTGAACCAGCAACTCTGCGCCCATCGCTTTCACGGTGCGGTCGCGAAATTCGTACATTTCACGGAATTTCCAGCCGGTATCCACATGCAGCAACGGGAAGGGCAGCGTGCCTGGGTAGAAGGCTTTACGCGCCAGATGTAGCATGACCGAGGAGTCTTTGCCGATGGAGTACATCATCACCGGATTGCTGAACTCCGCCGCCACTTCGCGAATGATGTGGATACTCTCCGCCTCCAGCTGACGCAGATGAGTGAGTCGTTTTTGGTCCATGATTTTCCCTCAAGCCAGATTGACAACGGCGGACTCGCGAGCCCCCTGCTGTGCTGAATGTTTAAACCAGGCGAGTTGCCCGTGCAGATTAACCACCTCTCCGATCACCAGCAGCGCCGGAGTGGGTGCCGAGGCGGCCAGCGCCTCAAGTTGTTCTAAGGTACCGGTCAGCACCTGTTGATCCGGACGGGTGCCGCGACTGATCACCGCCACCGGCGTTGATGCCGCGCGACCGTGCTGAATCAGCGCCTCGCTGATGGCAGCGGCTTTAACGGTTCCCATGTAGATTGCCAGCGTCTGACGCGCACGCGCCAGCGATGGCCAGTCAATGTCATCCCCATCGGGACGGCAGTGACCGGTAATAAACATCACGCTCTGCGCGTAGTCGCGGTGGGTCAGCGGAATACCGGCATAGGCCGTCGCACCGGCAGCCGCGGTGACGCCCGGCACCACCTGGAACGGCACACCCGCCTGCTGAGCCGCCTGCAGCTCTTCGCCGCCGCGGCCAAAGATAAAGGGATCGCCGCCCTTGAGGCGCACGACGCGCTTGCCTTTCAGCGCCAGTGAAACCAGCATCTGATTGATCTCTTCCTGCGGCAACGTGTGGGCGCTGGCCCGTTTGCCGACGCAGATGCGATCGGCATCGCGGCGCACCAGATCCAGCACCTCTTCGCTGACCAGATGGTCGTAGAGCACCACATCGGCTAACTGCATCACCTGCAGGCCACGCAGCGTCAGCAGACCGCTGTCGCCCGGCCCGGCGCCCACCAGAAAGATCTCACCCTGACGGGTCGGCTCTTCCTGCAGCTCACGGTCCAGCGTGCGTTTCGCCTCTTCGACGTTACCGGCAGACATCTCACTGGCGAACCGGCCGTCGAAAGCGCGTTCCCAGAAGCGCCGACGGTCAGACATGCGGCTGAAGCGCTGTTTGACTTTATCGCGCCAGAGTCCGGCCACTTCAGCCATCTGACCCAGACTGGCAGGCAGCAGCGTTTCGATTTTTTCGCGCAGCATGCGTGCCAGCACCGGTGCGGTGCCGCTGGAGGAGATCGCCACCACCAGCGGTGAGCGGTCAACAATCGAGGGGAAGATAAAGGTGCATTTTGGCTGGTCATCCACCACGTTAACCAGCTTATGCCGCGCATTGGCGGCTTCAAACACCTGGGTGTTGAGATGGTTGTCGTCGGTGGCGGCAATCACCAGGAAAACGCCATCCAGCTGGGCCGGGTCAAATTCGGTCGCCAGCCACTCCAGCTCCTGCTTATCCAGCAGTGCCTGCAGTTCAGGGCAGAGTTCACGAGATGCGATCAGAACGCGCGCGCGTGCACGGCGCAGCAGTTCAATTTTTCGCGCCGCAATATCTCCCCCGCCGACAACCAGAACCGGGCGGCCAGAAAGATCGGCAAAAAGAGGCAAATAGTCCACGTTAACCCTGATGTTTTAACTTTGTATTAACGCGACTATACGTCGCTGAGTTTATCCAGATGAAATTACGAATTGGAATGAGTAGTTACCGAATGGAATAACGACGCCGCAAAGCACAGAACAATTTGGTCTTAACAGATGAAATTTAATGGCTTTTTCGTGAACAGGCTCACATATTGAAAGCCACACCTGCGGCAGCAAAAGCAGATAAGTGCCAGCGATAATGGTCCGTTACGCCTTTCGGTAGTGACAGCGCCCGATTCCACTAACAAAGTCACGGGACAAAAAGGATATAATGCGCGCGGCATGGCTGGCCCTGGCCCCCATGCGGAACGGCTCCCGAATAATGAAAAAGGATGCACTATGTTTTATTCCCTCCGCTTGAGGGTAGCGACAATTTTATTTGGCGCACTCATTTCCCCGCTGGCTCTGGCCACTCCGCCTGGTCAGTTTGCCGAACAGCAGGCCCGGCACATCGCCACCTTGTTTCCTGGCCGGATGAGCGGCAGCCCGGCTGAGCTGATGGCAGCCGACTACCTGCAACAGCAATTTACCGCGCTGGGTTATAAGACCAATACCCGCCAGTTCAGGACCGGCTATAAGTGGCAGGAAGAGGACGGCACGCAGCGCTGGCATAAGCTCACGGCAACCTCGGTGATTGCCGCGCGTGCAGGCAGCGTGCCGCAGGAGATTCTGATCGTGGCACATCTGGATACCTGGACGCCGCAAAATAGCAGCCAGGCCCAGCACAACCTGGGCGGCTTACGCCTGCAGGGCGTCGATGATAATGCATCGGGTCTTGGCGTGATGCTGGAGCTGGCGCAGCAGCTGAGCCGCAAACCGCTGCACTACGGCATACGCTTTGTGGCGCTGAGCGCCGGAGAGGCAGATCTGCACGGCATGGATGATTATGTTGAGCGGATGAGCACGCGTGAGAAGAAGAATACCCTGCTGGTCATCGATCTGAATAGCCTGATCACCGGCGATCATCTCTATTTTAACAGCGGCATGAATACGCCCCGGGCGGTGCGCAAGCAGACCAGCGAACGAGCCCTGTTACTGGCACGCCAGCAGGGCATTCCCGCCGCCAGTCATCAGCTGAATCGTAAAGACTTTGACGCTCTTAATGCCTTCGACAAGGCGGGCTTTCCGCTGCTGGATGTGACCGCCAGCAACTGGACGCTGGGTAATAAAGATGGTGCGCTGCAGCGTCATCGTAGTCCCCACTTTCCTGATGGCGTTACCCGCCATCAGACTGACCTGGATAATCTGAGCTATCTCGACCGCTGGCTGCCGGGGCAGATAACCTTGCGAACCCGCGACAGCGTTCGCGTGCTGCTGCCGCTGCTCAGTGAACTGACCAATCCCAAAGTGTAAGGATCTGACATGTACGTGGTCTTTCTGAATTACGTTCGTCCGGTAGAAGAAGTTGAAGCGCCGCTGGCAGCCCATATCGAATGGCTGGATCGCTATTTTGACGCGGGCTTTTTTATTGCAGCGGGACGTAAAGATCCGCGCACGGGCGGCATGTTACTGGTCAGGGAGATGGAACGAGAAGAGCTGGATGCAATTTTAGCGGAAGATCCGTTTGTCACGGTGGCAGAGTATGAGGTGACGAAAGTGAATGTGACCCGTGCAGCAGAGGCGTTTGCCGGATTAAAAGGCGCTTAGCTTTCCGCCTGACTGCAGCCAAAAACTTCTCTCCCTGTGTGCGGGGAGAGAAGTCCTGCGTCAGCCTTCGTGCAGACCACACTCGCGCTTGAGGCCGAAGAAGCGCGTCTCTTCTTCTGCCATACCCGGCTCCCACTTGCGGGTGGTATGGGTATCGCCCACCGAGAGATAGCCTTCATCCCACAGCGGATGGTACTTCAGCTTATGCTGCTCCAGATACTGATGAATCTGGCGGTTATCCCAGTCGATAATCGGCAGCAGCTTAAAGACGCCACGCTGGACGCCCAGCACCGGCAGATTCGCCCGACTGCCCGACTGGTCGCGCCGCAATCCGGCAAACCAGGTCTGCGCGCCCAGGGTTTCAATGGCGCGATTCATCGGCTCAACTTTGTTGATCTCGTTATATTTCTCAATCCCCTCGACGCCCTGCTCCCACAGTTTGCCGTAGCGCGCTTCCTGCCAGGCCGGTGAGGTTTCGGCGCGGAACACTTTAAGGTTGAGATTGAGCTGGTCCGCCAGCTCATCAATAAAACGATAGGTCTCCGGGAACAGATAGCCGGTGTCGGTCAGGATCACCGGAATATCGGGCTGCTGACGCGTCACCAGATGCAGCGACACCGCGGCCTGAATACCGAAACTGGAGGAGAGCACGTAGGCACCCGGCAGATTCTCCAGTGCCCAGCTGACCCGCTCTTCCGCAGATGACTTCTCCAGCTGCGCATTGGTCGCGGCCAGCGCCATAGCACGCTGGACTTTGGACATCTCATTCAGTGCTGCGAGGTCGGGGTGACTCATTTTGCTTCCTCCCAAAAGTCGCGTGCCGGGTCCAGCACCGGCGCAACAATGCCCGCGCGGATGGTGAAGTCACCAAAGCCTTCCGCGGCCTGGCGCTCAGTGGCCCAGCGTCCCACCAGCTCATCAATGGTGGCGAGAATTTCGCTTTCGTTAATGTTTTCACGGTACATGCGGGGAATACGCGTTCCGCTGCGGTTTCCACCCAGATGCAGGTTGTAGCGACCTGGCGCTTTACCCACCAGACCCAGCTCAGCCAGCATGGCACGGCCACAGCCGTTGGGACAACCGGTAACGCGTAACACTATGTGCTCATCGCCAACGCCATGCGCATGCATGATCCCTTCTACTTTAGTCACGAAGGCAGGCAGGAAGCGCTCAGCTTCTGCCATCGCCAGCGGACAGGTCGGGAACGCCACGCAGGCCATCGAGTTTTCGCGCTGTGCCGTAACGTGATCCATCAGACCATGTTCGCGCGCGATTGCTTCGATCTGCGCTTTTTCGCTTTCCGGCACGCCTGCCACAATCAGGTTCTGGTTAGCGGTCAGACGGAAATCGCCCTGATGGATTTTCGCAATTTCAGCGATGCCGCTTTTCAGCGGTCGGCCCGGATAGTCAAGCAGACGACCATTTTCGATAAACAGCGTCAGGTGCCATTTGTTGTCGATGCCTTTGATCCAGCCAATGCGATCGCCACGGGTGGTGAACTCATAGGGGCGGATCGGCTCAAACGTCACACCGGCACGTTTTTCAACTTCGGCTTTAAAGGTCTCGACGCCAACGCGTTCCAGGGTGTACTTGGTTTTGGCGTTTTTACGGTCGGTACGGTTGCCCCAGTCGCGCTGAGTCGTGACCACCGCCTCGGCAACGTCGAGGATCTTCTCCACCGGGAAGTAACCAAACTCGCTGGCGGTGCGCGCATAGGTCGCTTTGTTACCGTGCTCAATCGACAGCCCGCCACCCACCAGCAGGTTAAAGCCCACCAGCTTGCCGTGCTCGGCGACAGCGACAAAGTTCAGATCGTTGGCGTGCAGATCCACGTCGTTATGCGGCGGGATCACCACGGTGGTTTTAAATTTACGCGGCAGATACGTTTCACCGAGGATCGGCTCTTCGTCGGTGGTGGCGACTTTTTCTTTATCCCACCAGATCTCCGCATAGGCACGGGTGCGTGGCAGCAGATGCTCAGAGAGTTTCTTCGCCCACTCATACGCTTCCTGATGCAGCTCCGACTCAACCGGGTTCGACGTACAGAGCACGTTACGGTTAACGTCGTTGGCGGTCGCCAGCGCATCCAGCCCCACCTCATGCAGCATCTGATGCGTCGGCTTAACGTTCTTCTTCAGAATGCCGTGAAACTGGAAGGTCTGACGGTTAGTCAGACGGATGCTGCCATAGATAGTTTTATCGGTGGCAAATTTGTCGATGGCCAGCCACTGAGTCGGCGTAATGATGCCGCCCGGCAACCGGCAACGCAGCATCATGGCGTGGCGCGGCTCCAGCTTCTGCTCCGCACGTTCGGCACGAATATCGCGATCGTCCTGCTGGTACATGCCGTGAAAACGGATCAGCAGGAAGTTGTCGCCGGTAAAACCGCCGGTCAGACCCTCTTCCAGATCTTCTTTAATGGTGCCGCGCAGATAGTTGCTCTGCTTCTTCAGACGCTCAGCGTCTGCTAATTTGCCTTCTACAACCAGCGGTCCAGGGTGTTTATCGCTCATTAGTAAACGTCTCGCTGATAACGGCGCTCAATGCGCAGCTCACTTAAAAATTCGTCGGCCGTTTCACGATCCATTCCGCCGTGTTCGACCACCACATCCAGCAATGCCTGCTCGACGTCTTTTGCCATACGATTCGCGTCGCCACAGACATAAAGATGCGCGCCCTCTTCAATCCAGCGCCACACTTCGGCCCCTTTCGCGCGGATCTTATCCTGTACGTAAATCTTCTCTGCCTGATCGCGTGACCAGGCGAGGTCGATATGAGTCAGCAGACCATCTTTCACATATTTCTGCCACTCCACCTGATAGAGGAAATCGTCGGTGAAGTGCGGATTACCAAAGAATAGCCAGTTTTTGCCGCTGGCACCGTCGTTGTCGCGCTGCTGCATAAAGGCGCGGAACGGCGCGATGCCGGTGCCCGGACCAATCATGATCACTGGCGCATCCGGATTAGCCGGCAGGCGGAAGTTGTCGTTGTGTTCGATGAAGACCCGGACTTCGCCCTCTTCTTCGATGCGATCGGCCAGCCAGGTCGATGCACCGCCGCCACGCTGGCGACCTTCAATATCAAAGCGAACGGCACCGACGGTGATATGCACTTCGGTATCGGTTTCAGCCTGCGAAGAGGCGATAGAGTAGAGTCGCGGCGTCAGCGGTCGCAGCAGGCCGGTCAGCTGTTCAGCGCTGAGTTCAGACGGTGCCAGGCGCACCATATCCACAATCGGATAGTGCTGCGCATAGTGCTGCAGCCTGGCTTTATCATCCACCAGTGAGAGCAACTCCGCGTTGCGTGACAGCTGGGCATACTGCGCCACGATCTGCGCGGTGTTAACCGTCAGCTCGAAATGCTTCTGCAGCGCCTCCGCCAGCGGCAGGGTTTTCCCCTGAACCTCTACCGGCTCATCGCCTTTCAGCCAGACCAGCTCCAGCAGTTCGCTGACCAGCGCCGCGTCATTCTCATACCAGACGCCCAGCGCATCGCCAGGCTGGTAGGGCAGACCGGAATCGCCCAGATCGATTTCGATATGGCGCACATCTTTGTCTGAGTCACGTCCGGTAATTTTCTGATTCACCGCCAGACTCGCGCTGAGCGGCGACTCTTTAGTATAGGGGCTGGTGGTGACTTCGTTGACGCTGCCGGCTGCTGTCGCCGCAGCCTGCGCCGGGGATTCGGTCGGCACGCGTTTCTTGAGAATTTCCGTCAGTGCATTGCGCCAGGCGGCGGCCTGCTCTGCATACTCAACATCCGCATCGACGCGATCCAGCAGACGCTCGCCGCCCAGCTCCGCCAGTCGGCTGTCAAAATCTTTACCCGCCTGGCTGAAGAATTCATAAGAGGTGTCGCCCAGGCCAAACACTGCGAAGGCGGCACCCTCCATTTTCGGTGCCTTTTTCGACATCAGGAATTTATGCAGCGCCACCGCCTCTTCCGGCGGTTCGCCTTCGCCCTGGGTGGAGGTTACAACCACCAGCATTTTTTCCTGGCCAATCTGTTTGAACTTGTAATCACCGGCATTCACCAGGTTTACGTTCAGCTTTGCGGCCAGCAGGTCATCACGCAACTGCTCAGCCAGACGACGTGCGTTGCCGGTCTGGGAGGCAGAAAGCAGCGTAATGGCGGGCGCTTCGGCCGGAGCCGGAGCAGATGCAGTGCTGGCGACGGCGCTACCCGGGGTCTGTTCCACCCTGCCCCAGAAATAGCCTGACAGCCACGCCAGTTGAGTCGGGGAATAATCTGTCGTCGCCGCCTGTAAGCGAGCGAGTTGTTCCGGGGAGAGCGGAAGCATTGAACCAGGTGCCTGAGTCGTCATCGCGTTAAAAATTCCAGTATCAGAAGTCCGGACCGTAAAATGGCGGAAGAGTGCGTAGGTTACCGGTCCGTATATTAACGATTAAATACACCTTCGACATATCAAATAACCAAAATGACTAAATGGTTTTCCAGGTAGGAATAATCGTTAAAAGTGGTAAGCAAAGCGGTGATATATCAGTTAATTAGCTGGACGCCACTGTATAAACGCGCAGGAAAAGTATCGGTTTGTGCGGTTCGGGTGCGAAAAAAGCGGTAATCAGGTAGAATCCAGCGGTTTTTTAATGTCTGAGAACCATTATGTCTACCACCTTGTTTAAAGAGTTCCAGTTCGAAGCCGCGCATCATCTACCGAATGTGCCGGCCGGACACAAATGTGGCCGTCTGCACGGTCATTCGTTCCTGGTTCGTCTGGAGATTACCGGCGAAGTGGATGCGCATACCGGCTGGGTTATGGATTTTGCTGAGCTGAAGGCGGCGTTTAAGCCGGTCTACAATCGGCTGGACCACTACTATCTGAATGATATTCCCGGCCTGGAAAATCCCACCAGCGAAGTGCTGGCGAAATGGATCTGGGATCAGATGAAGCCGCAACTGCCGCTGCTAAGTGCGGTGATGATCAAAGAAACCTGCACCGCAGGCTGCGTTTACCGCGGCTAACCCTGTCGGATCGAACCCTTCGATCCGACGCGGCTTTTCTCTCCGTCCTGCCTCTGACGCTCAACGCTTCCCTGTGGTTAACGGCTCATTGCGTGCCGCTTTATCAGGATCAGGCGATATTGAGATATTTATGGGTCTGCATCGACAGACGCCAGTTACGAGCAATGCAGGTCTCAATACAGAGCCGGGTTGCATCATCTTTGCGGCTGATTGGCTGCAGGGCGATGATACGCGCTTTGGTGTCATCAATGCCTGCCAGCAGCCGATCCAACGCTTCCACATCACGCTCGCGCGCCACCGGATGCTTGATTTCATCGGCCCGGCTCAGCGCCTGGGGCAGAACATCGTAGCCGCCGCGCATGTTGACCTTCGGCGAGACGGTCACCCAGGTCCGTTCAGAACAGTGAATCTCGTGGGTTCCGCTGGTCTCAATCTGGCACTGGAAACCGTGCTGCTCCAGCGCAGTGGTTAACGGACGCAGATCGTAAATCGCCGGTTCACCGCCGGTGATCACCACATGACGCGCCGTCCAGCCCTGCTGCGCAATGGCACTCACCAGGGTCGCCGCGTCGGCATCACCCCAGGCGTCGCTTTCCACCGTCTTGATCAAAATATCGCCCAGCGACGTTTCCCGATCTGTCCGCTTTTCCCAGGTGTGTTTGGTATCGCACCAGCTACAGCCCACCGGGCATCCCTGCAAACGAATGAAAATGGCAGGCACGCCGGTGTAATAACCTTCGCCCTGCAGTGTCTGGAACATTTCGTTAATCGGGTATTGCATTACGGACTCGCTTGAAAAAAACAGGGCGCTGATTATGGCAGATTTGCCGCGCAGCTCAACCACGCGTTGTGCCTTTTCTCCGCGCCGGACAAAACACAAAAGAGGGGCTTCAGACGGCTGACAGGCGCAAAACGTGGATGGCCAGGACCGAAGAGCAAAGCGTCCCGCGCTCAGGACAAAAACGCCGGAAGCGTTTTTGAACAACGCAAAACGTTGTCCCGGTAACGGGCGCACCTCAGGGATGAGGTGCGTAATCGCGCGGACCGGGCCGGCAGAGATGCCGCTTTGGCGATCGGGCCTTGCCATTCGCGTCTGAACACCGCCACCAACAAAAAGCCCCGCACAAGGCGGGGCTTCAGAGGCCGATGATGTCACTTAGCGCGACATCAACGCACAGTCATTACTGACCTTTAACTTCTTTCAGACCGTTGAATGGCGCTTTAGAACCGAGCGCTTCTTCAATACGGATCAGCTGGTTGTACTTAGCAACACGGTCAGAACGGCTCATTGAACCGGTTTTGATCTGGCCCGCTGCAGTACCTACCGCCAGGTCAGCGATGGTCGCATCTTCGGTTTCGCCTGAACGGTGAGAGATCACGGCAGTGTAGCCCGCGTCTTTCGCCATTTTGATCGCAGCCAGAGTTTCGGTCAGAGAACCGATCTGGTTGAATTTGATCAGAATGGAGTTAGCGATACCTTTATCGATACCTTCTTTCAGGATCTTGGTGTTGGTAACGAACAGGTCATCACCCACCAGCTGGATTTTGTCGCCCAGTACTTTGGTCTGGTAAGCGAAGCCGTCCCAGTCAGATTCGTCCAGGCCATCTTCGATAGAAACGATCGGATACTGTTTAGTCAGATCTTCCAGGAAGTGGGTGAACTCTTCAGAGGTAAACGATTTACCGCCTTCACCGGCCAGAACGTATTTGCCATCTTTGTAGAACTCAGATGCCGCACAGTCCATCGCCAGGGTGATGTCTTTGCCCAGCTCGTAGCCTGCTGCTTTTACCGCTTCAGCGATAACAGCCAGCGCTTCGGCGTTGGAACCCAGGTTAGGCGCGTAGCCGCCTTCGTCACCCACTGCAGTGCTCATGCCTTTGCTTTTCAGCACTTTTGCCAGGCTGTGGAACACTTCAGAACCCATACGGATGGCTTCTTTCAGGTTCGGAGCGCCAACCGGCTGGATCATGAATTCCTGGATGTCGACGTTGTTGTCGGCATGTTCGCCGCCGTTGATGATGTTCATCATTGGCAGTGGCATAGAGTATTTGCCTGGGGTGCCGTTCAGTTCAGCGATGTGCTCATACAGCGGCTGACCTTTAGAGGCTGCAGCGGCTTTAGCAGCTGCCAGTGAAACAGCCAGAATGGCGTTAGCACCGAAGTTAGATTTGTTCTCAGTACCGTCCAGGTCGATCATGATCTTATCGATGTTCGCCTGATCTTTCGCGTCTTTGCCTTTTACCGCTTCAGCAATCGGACCGTTTACTGCAGCAACGGCTTTGGTTACGCCTTTGCCCAGATAACGTGATTTGTCACCGTCACGCAGTTCCAGCGCTTCGCGTGAACCGGTAGAGGCACCTGATGGTGCAGCTGCCAGGCCTACGAAACCGCCTTCCAGATGCACTTCAGCTTCAACAGTCGGGTTACCACGTGAGTCGATAATTTCGCGACCGATGACTTTTACGATTTTGGACATTACGATTTTCCTCAGTACAAGTTAGTCAATCCTAAGACAAGCAACGCGCGAAAAGTTCGCGCGCTGCCTGTGAAACTTACTTCGCTAAACGCTTCTGATGCTCATGTGCGGCTTTAACAAAGCCGGCAAACAGCGGATGGCCGTCGCGTGGGGTCGAGGTAAACTCAGGATGGAACTGGCAGGCCACAAACCACGGATGGTTCGGGATCTCGATAATCTCAACCAGTTGATCATCACCAGAGCGACCTGCTACGCGCAGACCGGCTGCTTCAATCTGCTTTAACAGCATATTGTTCACTTCATAGCGGTGGCGATGGCGCTCAACGATAGTGTCAGAGCCGTAGAGCTGGCGAACCTGGCTGCCCGGCGTTAACTGACACTGCTGGCTGCCCAGACGCATGGTGCCGCCCAGATCGCTCTGCTCGCTGCGGACTTCGACGTTGCCATCTTCGTCACGCCATTCGGTGATTAATGCCACCACCGGATATTTACAGTCTGGCACAAATTCCGTGGAGTTGGCGCCCGGCATCCCGGCGACATTGCGGGCGAACTCCATCAGCGCAACCTGCATGCCCAGGCAGATGCCCAGGTACGGCACGTTGTTTTCACGTGCATACTGCGCGGTCATCAGCTTGCCTTCCACGCCACGGTAACCGAAGCCACCCGGGATCAGAATCGCATCCAGATCTTTCAGTAATTCGACACCGCGTGATTCAACATCCTGCGAATCGATCAGTTTGATGTTCACGGTGACGCGATTTTTCAGGCCGCCATGTTTCAGCGCTTCGATGACCGACTTGTAGGCATCCGGCAATTCAACATACTTGCCCACCATACCGATGGTGACTTCACCACCCGGATTGGCTTCTTCGTAGATCACCTGCTCCCATTCGGCCAGGTTGGCTTCCGGTGCATTCAGGTTGAAGCGCTTGCAGATATAGTCATCCAGGCCCTGCGATTTCAGCATGCCAGGAATCTTGTAGATGGAATCAACGTCTTTCAGCGAGATAACCGCTTTTTCAGGGACGTTACAGAACAGGGCGATTTTAGCGCGTTCGTTGGCCGGTACGGCACGGTCAGAACGGCAAATCAGCACGTCTGGCTGAATACCAATCGACAGCAGCTCTTTCACCGAGTGCTGGGTCGGTTTGGTTTTAACTTCACCGGCAGCCGCCATATACGGCACCAGCGTCAGGTGCATATACATGGTGTGTTCGCGGCCCACATCAACGGCCATCTGGCGAATCGCTTCCAGGAACGGCAGTGATTCGATATCCCCGACCGTGCCGCCGATTTCGACCAGTACCACATCATGACCTTCACCGCCTTCAATAATGCGTTCTTTGATGGCGTTGGTGATGTGCGGAATAACCTGAATGGTTGCACCCAGATAGTCGCCACGGCGCTCTTTGCGCAGGACTTCTGAGTAGATACGGCCAGTGGTGAAGTTGTTACGACGCGACATTTTGGTACGGATGAAGCGCTCGTAGTGACCCAAATCCAGATCGGTTTCAGCGCCGTCATCAGTGACGAAAACTTCACCGTGCTGCGTCGGGCTCATGGTGCCTGGATCCACGTTGATATACGGGTCCAGCTTCATGATGGTCACGTTCAGACCACGGGCTTCGAGAATGGCTGCGAGGGAGGCTGCGGCAATGCCTTTACCCAGAGAGGAAACGACCCCGCCGGTCACAAAAATATAATTCGTTGTCATGCTGAACCTGAGAGTTTAGGTTTAAAGACGGTGGAATAACCAGGACGGGAAAACAGTATACTGGAAACCGCTATCAGCCACAATTGATGAATCACCGCCATCCTCCAACGCATTGCTGCGGCTAACATAGCCGATAGCCGCCAATGAAATGTTGACGTGCGTCACAAAGTTGCCGTCAGGCTGAATCGAGTAAGCGAAAGCGGTGACTTTATGCACAGCGCTGGAATAATCAGCGCTTCTCGCCCCGTTTCACCTGCTGCCAGGCGGCTTCCATCTGCTCCAGCGTGGCACCCGGCATACTTAACCCCTGTGCAGCGATGATCGCTTCGACTTCGCGGAAGCGGCGCTCAAACTTGTCGTTGGCCTTTTGCAGCGCGGTCTCTGCTTTGCTGCCCAGATGACGCGACAGGTTAACCGTGGCGAACAGCAGGTCGCCAATCTCCTCTTCCAGCTTCTCACCATCCACCACGCTCTGCTGCGCCTCGTGCATCACTTCATCAATCTCTTCATGCACCTTAGCCACCACCGGCCCCAGCGTGGTCCAGTCGAATCCGACATTGTGACAACGCTTCTGAATCTTGTGGGCGCGCATCAGTGCGGGCAGTGCCTTAGGGATATCATCCAGCGCCGAATGCTGGGCTTTGTCAGCCCGCTCAGCGGTTTTTATCGCTTCCCAGTTTTTCAGCACTTCGCTGCTGGTTTCTGCTGTGGCATCGCCAAAAATGTGTGGATGACGGCGCTCCAGCTTGTCGCTGATTGCGTGGCAGATATCCTCAAAATTAAAGCGATCCTGTTCGCTGGCCATCTGCGCATAGAACACCACCTGAAACAGCAGATCGCCCAGCTCACCGCGCAGATCGTCAAAATCTTCGCGCTGGATAGCGTCCAGCACTTCGTAGGTCTCTTCCAGCGTATAGGGCGCGATGGTGGCGAAGGTCTGTTCACGATCCCACGGACAGCCATGTTGTGGATCGCGCAGGGTTTTCATTATGCCAAGCAGGCGCTCAATAGCGTTCATTCAGGAGGATCCTTGATTAGTGAGATGACAGGCAACAGGCGAAGAGGCAAAGCGTACAACACGGCCGGACGCCGTGAATAGCGCCCGGCCGTGTCTGGTGGTGCAGAAAACGCCTGCGCAACCTCCAGCTGCCGGTTGCCTCAGTGCCAGCCTGAATATCAGTGCAGGCGACGGGCGTCAATGATATCAGAGACCTGGTTCAGACGCGCCAGGACACGTCCCAGTACCTGATGGTTGTAGATCTCGATATCCATGTCGATGGTCGCCAGCTGTTTTTTGGTGTCGCTGCGGCTTGAGACGCCCAGGACATTCACTTTCTCGTTGGCGAGAATGGTAGTGATGTCGCGCAGTAAGCCGCTGCGATCGTTGGCGGTCACGCGCACCACCAGTGAGTAGCCGCTGGAGTAGCTTTCGCCCCACACCGCATCGACGATACGTTCCGGCGCATGCGAAATGAGTTCAGCCAGCTGGTCGCAGTCGGCGCGGTGAATAGAGATGCCGCGCCCCTGGGTGATGAAGCCGACAATATCATCCCCCGGAATCGGCTGGCAGCAGCGGGCAATGTGGTGCATCAGGTTGCCCACGCCTTCCACGACGACGCGTCCGCTCTCTTTGCGTGAAGAGGGAGTGTACGATTTCTGGGTCAGCTGACGCAGCGCTTCGCGATCTTCCTCTTCGGCGCTCGGCTTGTTCAGCTTCGCCTGCAGGAAGTTAACCATCTGGTTAAGACGGATATCGCCGCCGCCAATCGCCGCCAGCAGCTCTTCAAGCGAGGTGACGTTATAGCGCGGCAGCAGCAGTTTTTCGGCTTCGCGCAGGCTGATATCCAGCTGATTCAGTTCGTTATCCAGAATCTGCCGTCCGGCGATAATATTCTTGTCGCGATCCTGCTTGCGGAACCAGTTGTGGATCTTCGAGCGTCCACGGTTGGTGGTGATGTAGCCCAGATTCGGATTGAGCCAGTCGCGGCTCGGGTTCGGCTGCTTCTGGGTGATCACCTCAACCTGATCGCCCATCTGCAGCTGGTAGGTGAACGGCACGATGCGGCCACCGATTTTCGCGCCGATGCAGCGGTGACCGATGTCGCTGTGAATATGATAGGCAAAGTCGAGCGGCGTCGATCCAGCCGGCAGATCCACCACGTCGCCTTTCGGGGTAAAGACGTAGACCCGGTCATCGAACACCTGGCTGCGGACCTCTTCCAGCAGTTCGCCGGAGTCCGCCATCTCTTCCTGCCAGCTGATGAGCTT
The DNA here is from genome assembly GCF_001264395.1 of Pantoea sp. CFSAN033090. Classification (NCBI taxonomy): domain Bacteria; kingdom Pseudomonadati; phylum Pseudomonadota; class Gammaproteobacteria; order Enterobacterales; family Erwiniaceae; genus Pantoea; species Pantoea sp. CFSAN033090. The sequence continues at coordinate 67,115 of NZ_LGYX01000011.1, forward strand.
ACGCAGCCAGGCGATCCGCTCTTCATGACCGGCCGCGCCACGCGCGCTGCTGGAAGTTGGCCCCTCTTTATATTTCCAGTGCGCCGCCACGCCCAGCTCGGCATCTTCATGCATCTGGCGGGTACGGATCTGGATCTCCACCGTTTTGCCCTGCGGCCCTAACACCACCGTATGAATCGACTGGTAGCCGTTGGGTTTGGGGTTAGCGACATAGTCATCAAACTCGCTGGGCAGATGGCGATAGAGCGTATGCACCGTACCCAGCGCACCGTAGCAATCCTGCAGGCGATCGGCGACGATGCGCACCGCCCGCACGTCAAACAGCTCATCAAAGGCCAGCGATTTTTTCTGCATCTTGCGCCAGATGCTGTAGATATGTTTGGGACGGCCATAGACTTCAGCGCGCACGCCCTCTTTGACCATCTCTTTGCGCAGATTGCTGACGAAGTTCTCGATGTACTGCTCACGGTCAATACGCCGCTCATGCAGTAATTTGGCGATGCGCTTATATTCGTCAGGATGCAGATAGCGGAAGCAGTAATCTTCCAGCTCCCATTTGAGCTGACCAATACCGAGACGGTTGGCCAGTGGCGCATAGATATTGGTGCTCTCTTTGGCGGCCAGTACCCGCTCATCTTCCGGCGCATCTTTCATTTCGCGCAGGTTCATGATGCGTTCAGCCAGCTTCAGCACTACGCAGCGGAAATCCTCCACCATCGCCAGCAGCATGCGGCGGACGTTATCCACCTGTTCAGAGGCCATGGAGTCGTTGTGGATCGCTTTCAGCTGGCGGATGGCGTCCATATCGCGCACGCCGTGTACCAGCGAGACAATGCCTTTGCCGACGGCGGTTTCCAGCTCCTCTTCACTCACCACTTCATCGTTAGCCAGCGGGAAAATCAGCGCCGCACACAGGCTTTCGATATCCATGCTGAGCATTGAGAGGATTTCAACCATCTCAATACCGCGCCACAGCAGCAGCGACTGATCAGGATGGCCCTGCGTCTGCGCTTCACAGTAGCGCCAGGTCTCGGCCACACGTTGACATGATTGCGGGTTGGCAATACCGAGACTGGCGATCCACTGGTCGAGGGCGAAATCCCCCTCAGTATTTAAATGCGCACTTCTGACCGCAACCATAACCTCTCCTGCACAACGACATACATCGCTTATGTTTTTCTGAACAGCACCATGGATTCGAGATGACGGGTATGTGGGAACATATCCAGCATCGCGACCCTTTCCAATTGGTAGCCTGCCGACAGCAATGTCTGGCTGTCGCGGGCGAGTGTGGTGGGATTACACGAAACATAGACCACGCGATCTGGTGCAAGTTTAACCACATGCGCCATTACGCCCGCAGCCCCGGCGCGTGCCGGATCGAGTAATACCTTGTTAAATCCCTGTGCCGCCCACGGCTGGCGCGACACTTCTTCTTCCAGATTATGCTGAAAGAAACTGACATTTTTAAGATTATTCAAATCAGCATTATACGCTGCCTGCCGCACTAATGCTGCAATCCCCTCCACACCAACCACATTATGTACGAAGATTCCTATAGGAAGTGTGAAGTTTCCCATGCCGCAAAACAGATCCAGCACCCGGTCTTCCGGCTGCAGATCGAGCCAGGCAATTGCCTTCGCAACCATCTGCTGATTAACACTGTCGTTAACCTGAATAAAATCCTGTGGGCTGAAGGTTAGCTTAAGCTGGTGAGATTGATAAAACGGCGTCGACTCACTTAACGCACTCAAATCTTCCTCGCCCGCATCCAGGAACAGCATCAGCTGATGCTTATGCGAAAACTGTTCCAGTTTTTCACGGTCATCCGCATGCAGCGCATCAAGATGGCGCAGAATCATCAGAGGCCCGTTGTCTGCCAGCACCAGCTCCACATGCCCGAGACGCCTGACGGCGCGTAACTCACTGAGACACTGGTGCAGTGGAACCAGTAAAGCCTCAAGTTCGGGCACTAAAATGGGGCATTGCTGAATATCGACCAGATCGTTGCTGGCTTCCTGACGGAAGCCCATCTGCAAACGCTGCGCCTTATTTTGCCATTGCAGCCCCAGACGGGCGCGACGACGATAGCCCCAGGGCTGACCGGCGATCACCTCATCCACCGCCACATCTTGTGCGGCGGCCTGGCGCAGCATCCGGCTCAGCGCCTGGGCTTTGCTCTGCTGTTGCAGCACCACATCGGCATGCTGCTGCTGGCAGCCGCCGCAGCGTTCATAATGTGGGCAGCGCGGCGTGACGCGCGCCGGACTGCGGCTAATCAGTCGTGTCACTTTCGCCCGGGCAAATTGACGTTTATCCTCTGTCAGCATGACCTCCGCCTGTTCCCCAGGCAGGGCACCGGCAACAAAAAGGGTTTTGCCCTTGTGACGCGCCACCCCTTGTCCGAACGGATCAAGCGCCTCAATGGTGACGGTAATCCGTTGTTGCGTCGTCACGCGCTGTTTTGCAACGTAAAATTGCGCCATAGTGTTATTAATTCTCTTTATCGAAAACGACCTGCATTGTTTTTGTCGACAGCATGCACAGGGACGTTAATGCCGGAGTAGCTAGGCGACTATTATGACCAAATACAGCCTGCGGGCGCGAATGATGATTTTAATTCTGGCACCCACGCTGATGGTTGGCCTGCTGCTCAGCTCATTTTTTGTGGTGCACCGCTACAATGAACTGCAGCGCCAGGTTATCGATGCCGGAGCCAATATCATTGAACCGCTGGCGATCTCCAGCGAATACAGCATGACCTGGCACAACCGTGACGCCATGCGTGAACTGGTCAGCCTGCTGCACCGCCGCCATTCCGGCATCGTCCGGGCGATCTCGGTGTTTGATAATCACAACCAGCTCTACGTCACCTCCAATCACAAGCAGAACCTCAGCCTGCTGCAACAGGATGATATCCGCGCCCTGCCCGACGATGTCTCCATGGAGCGTCACGGCAACGTATTGATTCTGCGCACACCGATCACCACCGAGCGTTACGATGTGGATGAATTGCCGGACGAAGATGCCAAGCCGTCGGGCAATCCGCTGGGCTACGTGGCGATAGAACTGGATCTGCAGTCGGTGCGCCTGCAGCAGTACAAAGAGGTGTTTGTCGCCACGCTGATGCTGCTCTTCTGCCTCTGCCTGGCCATGCTGTTTGCCTATCGTCTGATGCGTGATGTCACCGGCCCGATCCGCAATATGGTCACCACCGTTGACCGCATCCGTCGCGGCCAGCTCGACAGCCGCGTTGAGGGATACATGCTGGGTGAACTCAGCATTCTGAAAAACGGGATTAATGCGATGGCGATGTCGCTGACCGCCTATCACGAAGAGATGCAGCACAATATCGATCAGGCGACCTACGATCTGCGAGAGACGCTGGAACAGCTGGAGATTCAGAACGTTGAGCTGGATCTGGCGAAGAAACGCGCCCAGGAAGCGGCGCGCATCAAATCTGAGTTTCTGGCCAATATGTCGCATGAGCTGCGGACGCCGCTTAACGGCGTGCTGGGCTTTACCCGGCAGATGCTGAAAACCCAGCTGCGCACCACCCAGCGCGACTATATGCAGACCATTGAACGTTCAGCCAATAACCTGCTCAGTATTATCAATGACGTGCTCGATTTCTCGAAGCTGGAAGCGGGCAAACTGATGCTGGAGGCGATCCCCTTCCCGCTGCGTGCCACACTGGATGAAACGCTGGTGCTGCTGGCCCCGTCGGCGCATGACAAAGGGCTGGAGCTGACGGTGGTGTGTGACAGCAGCGTGCCGGACAATGTGATTGGCGATGCGCTGCGCCTGCAACAGATTCTGATTAACCTGATCGGTAACGCCATCAAGTTTACCGAGAAAGGATATATCGGCCTGCGTGTCGGACAGCGGGTGATTACGCAGTCGCGCGTCGAGCTGGAGATTCAGGTTGAAGATAGCGGCATCGGCATCTCTGAGCAGCAACAGACACAGCTGTTCCAGGCGTTCCGTCAGGCTGACGCCAGCATTTCGCGCCGTCATGGCGGCACCGGGCTGGGGCTGGTGATCACCCAGAAACTGGTGCGGGAGATGGGCGGCGAAATCACCTTCAGCAGTCAGCCGGACAAGGGCTCCACCTTTGTGATTCGCGTGCAGCTGGATCTCAATCCCAATGCGCCCGGCATGCCACGCGTGCTGGATGCGCTGTCACATGCGCGCATTGCCTATGTTGAAGCGGATGCTAACGTTGCCAGCGCAGCACTGGAGATGTTAAGCGCCACACCATTGCAGATCGATTACAGCGAAACGCTGGAGGGTTTAAAAGCGTCTCACTATCCGCTGCTGCTGATGGCGATGCCGGTCGACATCAGTCAGCCCGAGCTGCTCAATGAACGCATGATTAATGCGCTGCTGGATCGGGCCGACAACGTGCTGATGGCGCTCCCCAGCCCGATGATGTTGCTGGCGGATGAACTGAAGGTACGCGGCATTGACGGTTGCATCGCTAAACCGATCTCCCTGACGCGACTCCTGCCGATGTTACTGGATCTGCATACCCGTCAGATCAGTGAACTGCCGCTTTCACCCCGGCTGCCGCTGACGGTGATGGCGGTGGATGATAACCCCGCCAACCTCAAGCTGATTGGCGCGCTGCTGGAGGAGCAGGTGCAGAACATCCTGCTGTGCAGCAGCGCCGAACACGCCATCCGTGAGGCACGTCAGCAGTCGCTGGATGTGATTCTGATGGATATTCAGATGCCGGACATCGATGGCATTCGCGCCAGCGAAATTATACGCAGCATGCCGCATCATGCCAGTACACCGATTGTGGCGGTCACCGCCCATGCGATTGATGGCGAGCGTGAGCAATTGATCAAGGCGGGCATGAATGACTATCTTGCCAAACCGATTGATGAGAGCAAGTTAAGACAGTTGCTGGCGCGCTATACGCCACCACCAGTGGTCACCGTGCCGGAACTGCTGCCAATATTACCCACGCTGGACTGGCAACTGGCGCTGCGACAGGCGGCGAACAAAGCCGATCTGGCGCGCGATCTGCTGCGGATGCTGCTGGAATTTTTACCGGAAGTGCATGCGAAGATGGCGCAGTTTATGTCGACCAATGAGGTCAACGCCCTGCGTGAGATTATTCACAAGCTGCACGGCAGTGCCAGCTACAGCGGCGTGCCGCGCATGAAGCAACTCTGCCATCAGCTGGAAAGAGAGCTGCTGGAGGCCAGCGATATCGCTGCGCTGGAGCCGGAGCTGCTGGAGCTGCAGGATGAGATGGAGAACGTCGCCCGAGAAGCCCGCCAGCTGTTAGGGATTGGATAAGGCTGGCGGTGAGTTAAACCCGGCCGATGTGGAGTGGCCGGGTAATGCTGGTGGTTAGTTAAACCCGGCCAGCTTTAACGTGGCTGCCACATTACGTGCCGTCATCTCAACATTCTTTCCGGCGCTGGCGAGTGCCTCATCCAGGGTACAGATGCTGTAGAGCACGCTGAATACCGCATCGATCCCGTGCTGATGCACCACGCCGACATCGGCCGTCAGGCTTCCGGCGATGCCAATCACCGGCTTATTAAAGCGCTTTGCCACGCTGGCGACCCCGATCGGCACCTTGCCATTAATACTCTGGCTGTCGATACGCCCTTCACCGGTAATCACCAGATCAGCATCTTTTACCTCTTCCGCCAGCCCCAGCGCTTCAGTAACAATCTCAATGCCGCGCCGCAGCTCTGCCTGACAGAAGGCGTGCAGCGCCGCCCCCATACCGCCCGCTGCGCCGCCGCCCGGAATATGCAGCACATCAATATCGAGATCGCGGTGAATAATCGCGGCGTAATGGGCCAGCGCCTGATCGAGCTGCTGCACCAGCGCCGGTGTCGCCCCTTTCTGCGGGCCGAAAATGGCCGATGCACCCTCTTTGCCCGTCAGCGGATTCGTGACGTCACAGGCCACTTCAATGCGGCACTGATGAATGCGGGTGTCCAGCGCGTCAATATCGATGCTGGCAAGATCGGCGAGTGCACCGCCACCGTGACCGATCTCGCAGCCCTGGTCGTCCAGCAGCCGGGCGCCCAGCGCCTGCATCATGCCGGCTCCGCCATCATTGGTGGCGCTGCCGCCGATACCAATGATGATGTGGCCGACCCCCTTATCCAGCGCATGTCTGATCAACTCGCCGGTGCCAAATGAGGTCGTTATCAGCGGGTCACGCTGCGATGCAGGCACCCGCTCCAGTCCACTGGCCGCTGCCATTTCGATATAGGCGGTGGACTCATCGCCGGACAGGCCATAGAAGGCGTCGACCTCTGTACCCAGCGGCCCCGTCACCTTCAGCCTGACGATTTTTCCCTTCGTCGCCGCCACCATCGCTTCTACCGTTCCTTCACCGCCGTCGGCGACCGGTATTTTCACGTAATGCGCATCGGGAAAGATGTCACGGAAACCCGCTTCAATCGCCGATGCCACATCCAGGGCGGATAAACTCTCTTTATATGAATCCGGTGCGATTACGATTTTCATAGGCAATCCGAGCGCAGTTGAGTAATTGAAACGGCTCTGAACCAGTCCGGTTTCCGCAGAGACCGACACCGGGTTTTAGCGGGCGATTTCAACCTTCGCTAACTTCTCATAATAGCAGGCCAGCGCGCTGTGGTCGGCGCTACCCTGCCCGTCGTTACGCAGCGCCTGCATCATCTCCATCACCGCCGCCGTCAGCGGCAGATGCGCGCCGATGCTGTGCGAGGTATCCAGCGCGTTCGCCAGATCTTTGATATGCAGGTCAATGCGGAAGCCGGGTTTGAAGTTGCGATCCATTACCATGGGCGCTTTGGCATCCAGTACCGTGCTGCCGGCCAGGCCGCCACGAATCGCCTGATAGACCAGATCCGGATTTACACCCGCTTTGGTCGCCAGTGATAACGCCTCGGACATCGCCGCAATATTCAGTGCCACAATCACCTGGTTGGCCAGCTTAGTCACGTTACCCGCACCGATGTCGCCGGTATGCACCACCGATCCCGCCATCGATTTCATGATGTCGTAGCAGGTATCGAACACCGCTTTATCACCGCCGACCATCACAGAGAGCGTGCCTTCAATCGCTTTGGGTTCACCGCCACTGACCGGCGCATCCAGCATTTTGATCCCTTTTTCTGCCAGCGCATCGTGGACTTCACGGCTCGCCAGCGGCGCAATTGAGCTCATGTCGATGACCACCAGGCCTGGCTTCGCCCCTTCGATAATGCCATTTTTACCCAGGCAGACTTCGATGACCTGCGGCGAGTTGGGCACCATGGTAATCACCACATCGCACTGCTCAGCCACCTCTTTTGGCGATTTCGCCACGGTCGCGCCCAGTTCAGTCAGTTCCGCTTCGTTGTCAGCGTTATGATCGCGCACCACCAGCGAATAACCGGCTTTCACCAGATTTTTACTCATTGGTTTGCCCATAATACCCAGGCCGATAAATCCAATTTTCATTGCGTTTCCCCTTGATTGATTAGCGCTTAAATTTGTCGCATAACGCCTGAGAGGCGTTGCGGAACATACCGACATCGCTGCCGACGGCGACAAAAGTGGCACCCCACTCCAGATAACGACGCGCGTCCGCTTCCACCGGTGCCAGAATGCCGCTCGGCTTACCGGCGGCTTTGGCGCGTTCAAAAATGTGTTTAATCACTTTCAGCACTTCAGGATGTGCAGGCTGACCGAGATAGCCCAGCGCAGCAGAGAGATCGCCCGGCCCGACAAAAATACCGTCAACACCGTCCACCGCCGCGATTGCGTCAATGTTATCGACCGCCTGCTGGGTTTCGATCTGCACCAGCACTGTGATGTTGTCATTGATGGTGCTGTTGTAATCCGGCAGGGTGCCGTACATGTTGCTGCGATGCGAAACCGAGACACCGCGAATGCCGGCTGGCGGATAGCGCGTTGAGGCGACGGCTCGCAGTGCTTCCTCTTCGGTCTCGACAAATGGCACCAGGAAGTTGTTAAACCCGATATCCAGCAGACGCTTAATGATCACCGGCTCGTTGCAGGGCGGACGCACCACGGGCGCACTGTGGCTGCCTTTAAGCGCCATCAGCTGCGGCACAAACGTGGTGATATCGTTGGGCGCGTGTTCGCCATCCAGGACCAGCCAGTCAAAACCGGCCAGCCCTAAAATCTCGGTTGAGATCGGGCTGGCAAGCGCACACCAGCTGCCGATCAGGGTTTCACCCGCTAACAAACGACGACGAAATCCATTTGGCCAGGCTGCATTACTCATGGTTAAACTCCTGTGACGATGGCTCCCCGTGGGGAGCCGAAAAGGTTAACGTACCAGGCAGGGACGTTTGTTGTCGTAGGTCCATCCCGGCACTAAAAATTGCATCGCTTCGGCATCGTCACGCGCGCCCAGCCCCTGCTTCTGATAGAGCGCGTTGGCCTGCATCACCTGATCCATATCCAGCTCGACGCCGAGACCGGGCTTCTGCGGTACCTGCACCATGCCGCCTTTGATCTGGAATGGCTCTTTGGTCAGGCGCTGATTGCCCTCCTGCCAGATCCAGTGGGTATCAATGGCGGTGATCGCGCCCGGCGCGGCAGCGGCGACGTGGGTGAACATCGCCAGCGAAATGTCGAAGTGGTTATTGGAGTGCGAGCCCCATGTCAGGCCGAAGTCGTGACACATCTGTGCTACCCGCACCGAACCCTGCATGGTCCAGAAGTGCGGATCCGCCAGCGGAATGTCCACCGACTGCAGCGACAGGGTATGGCCCATCTGACGCCAGTCGGTGGCGATCATATTGGTGGCGGTTGGCATGCCGGTGGCGCGGCGGAACTCCGCCATCACTTCACGGCCGGAGTAACCCTGCTCCGCGCCACAGGGATCTTCTGCGTAGGCGAGCACATCTTTGAGCTGTTTGCCGAGCATGATCGCCTCGTTGAGCGACCAGGCCCCGTTGGGATCGAGGGTGATACGGGCTTCAGGAAAACGCTTAGCCAGCGCAGTAACCGCTTCGGCCTCTTCGCCGCCGCGCAGTACGCCGCCTTTGAGTTTGAAATCGTTGAAACCATATTTCTCATACGCCGCTTCCGCCAGCCGCACCACCGTCTCCGGGGTTAGCGCTTCTTCGTGGCGCAGGCGATACCAGTCGCAGGGATCGCTCTCCTGGCTCTGGTAAGAGAGGGACGTTTTGCGGCGGTCGCCGATGTAGAAGAGATAGCCGAGCATCTCAACGCGGTCGCGCTGCTGTCCGTCGCCCAGCAGCGAGGCCACATTAACCTCCAGATGCTGACCCAGCAGGTCGAGCAGCGCCGCTTCAATGCCCGTCACCACATGAATAGTGGTGCGCAGATCGAAGGTCTGGGTGCCGCGCCCGCTGGCATCGCGGTCGGCGAAGGTGCTGCGCACCAGGCTGAGAATGTTTTTGTATTCGCCCACGGTTTTGCCAATCACCAGCGACGCCGCATCTTCCAGCGTCTGGCGGATTTTTTCGCCGCCCGGGATTTCGCCGACGCCGGTGTGTCCGGCGTTATCTTTGATAATCACAATGTTGCGGGTAAAGAATGGCGAGTGAGCGCCGCTGAGGTTCAGCAGCATGCTGTCGTAGCCTGCGACCGGAATAACCTGCATGGCGGTGACTTTCGGTGTTGAACTCATCTCCTGCTCCTTATGCTGTTGCTCGGCCAAATGCCGGGCGTTTGCGATCAAATGTCCAGCCGGGGACCAGATATTGCATCGCCGTGGCGTCGTTACGTGCACCGGCGGGCAGTGACTGATAAAGCTGATTGGCTTTGTTTACCTGCTCCCAGTCGAGCTCAATGCCCAGACCCGGCGCATCCGGTACGGCAATTTTCCCGTTGCGGATTTGCAGCGGATTTTTCGTCAGGCGCTGATCGCCCTCCTGCCAGATCCAGTGGGTATCAATCGCGGTAGGATTGCCTGGCGCCGCTGCACCCACATGGGTGAACATCGCCAGCGAAATATCGAAGTGGTTATTGGAGTGGCAGCCCCAGGTGAGGCCCCACTCATCGCAGAGCTGCGCGACCCGCACGGCACCGCTCAGCGTCCAGAAGTGAGGATCCGCCAGCGGAATATCGACCGCATTGAGCATCACCGCGTGATTCATCTCGCGCCAGTTGGTGGCGATCATATTGGTGGCCACCGGTAAGCCGGTTGCGCGCCGGAACTCGGCCATCACTTCACGTCCCGAATAGCCCTGCTCCGCGCCGCACGGATCTTCAGCGTAGCTCAGCACATCCTGCATCCCTTTACACAGCGCTATCGCCTCGTCCAGCAGCCAGGCGCCGTTCGGGTCGACCGTAATGCGGGCGTCGGGAAAGCGCTGCTTCAGCGCCGCCGCGGTGGCAATCTCCTGCTCGCCAGGCAACACGCCGCCTTTGAGCTTAAAATCTTTGAAGCCATATTTATCCGCAGCCGCCTCAGCCAGCCGCACCACGGCATCGCTGGTCAGCGCTTCCTGATGACGCAGGTGATACCAGTCGTGGCTGGCCTGCTCACCACTCAGATAGGGCAGATCGGTCTTGCGGCGGTCACCGAGATAGAACAGATAGCCCAGCACCGTCACTTCATCACGCTGTTTACCTGGCCCCAGCAGTTCAGCCACCGGTACGCCCAGACACTGTCCCAGCAGATCAAGCAGCGCCGCTTCCAGCGCAGCTACCGCGTTGACCCGCAACTCAAAAGTCCAGGCACCGTTGCCGAAGGTGGTGAAGTCAGCCGACTGATTGCCTTTGTGCACCTGTTGTACCAGACGGTTCATTCGCGCAATCTGCTGGCCTTTCACCTGCGGAATCGCCTCTACCAGCGTCTGATAGATGGTGTCGCCGCCGGGGGCTTCACCGACGCCGGTGTGACCGGCGCTGTCAGTGAGAACCACAATATTGCGGGTAAAACAGGCGTTGTGCGCACCGCCAATATTGAGCAGCATGCTGTCATAACCGGCGACCGGGATAACCTGCATCTCAGTAATCACCGGCGAACTTTGCGTATTCATAATGCATCCTTACCGGGCCAGGTTTTCAGTTCGACACGTTTGATATCGCCCGCGATCACCAGGAAGCTGAATGCGGCGACAAAGGCGTGAATACCGACATAGATCAGCGCGCCTTCAAAGGAGCCGCTGGTGGCGATGATGTAACCGATGGCGATAGGCGTCACGATGCCAGAGAAGTTACCGAACATGTTGAACAGACCGCCGCTCAGGCCACTGATCTCTTTCGGCGCAGTATCTGCCATCACCGCCCAGCCCAGCGCACCGATGCCTTTACCAAAGAACGCCAGTGCCATGAAGAACACCACCACCCATTCGGTATCGGTGTAGTTACACATCACCATCGAAATAGAGAGCAGCATGCCGAGCACGATCGGTGTTTTACGCGCGATATTCAGCGAGCCGGTTTTACGCATCAGCCAGTCGGAGATCACCCCGCCCAGTACGCCGCCGAGGAAGCCGCACACCGCCGGAATCGAGGCAATAAAGCCCGCTTTGAGAATCGACATGCCGCGCGCCTGTACCAGATAGACCGGGAACCAGGTGATAAAAAAGTAGGTTAAGGCGTTAACGCAGTACTGACCGAGGTAGATACCCAGCATCATGCGTGACGTCAGCAGCTGTTTGATCTGGAACCACTTCTCGCTCCAGCTCACTTTGCGGCTATCCTTTTTGACATCCATGTTGATCAGCGCACCGCCCTGCTCCATGTACTCCAGTTCGGCTTTATTCACGCCAGGGTGATCGGTGGGATCGTGGATCACTTTCAGCCAGATGAAGCTGAGGATGATGCCCAGGCCGCCCATGAACCAGAACACGTGCGCCCAGCCCACGGAAGAGACCAGCCAGCCCATGATGGGCGCGAAGATAACGGTGGCGAAGTATTGGGCCGAGTTGAAGATCGCCACGGCCGTGCCGCGCTCCTGCGCCGGAAACCAGGCCGCGACGATGCGGCTGTTGCCAGGGAAAGAGGGCGCTTCGGCCAGTCCCACCAGGAAGCGCAGAATAAACAGCGACATGATGATGCCGAAGCCGCTGAACAGATCGACGAACCCTTGCAAAAAGGTAAAGAGCGACCAGGTAAAGATGCTCCAGAAATAGACGCGTTTTGAGCCGAAGCGGTCAAGCAGCCAGCCGCCCGGAATCTGACCAATAACATACGCCCATGAGAAGGCTGAGAAGATATAGCCGAGTCCGACCGAATCGAGGCCAATATCTTTTGACATCGCCGAACCGGCAATCGAAATCGTTGCGCGGTCACCGTAGTTGAATGAGGTGACGATAAATAACATCACCACAATCCAGTAACGGGCATTGGTGCGTTTCTGCACCGTTTCCGCGGTCTGGCTGAAACTATTCATGATGCACTCCTGAAATATAGCGTGAGCTACATTCGCTCTGACTGCATACACATCGCGTTGGGTATCAGAGAGAAGTTGGGTTAAACACGGCGATCTTTTTGTTTTGGCAAACTTTATTTATCCATCCGGTGTCTGGCAGCCGCGGCGGTTAATAATCCCAGGCAACCTCTTTCGGATGAATAATACGTCGTGACAGATAACCTGACTTTGGCTAACGGAACTCAGTATAAGAACAGCCTGTGGCGATCACATTGGCGCATCGCCCTGGAATAATCGCCTTATTGAAGTGATTGTCTTGCGGATGCACAAAAGCCTGCGGTATAGCTCACGAAAGTGGCAAATACCCGTGCAAAATCCGCCCCGGATAACGCTTTCCCCCGCTGTTTGTGAGGGTCTTCACTTGCTTTTGGATAATCGACCCAAAACAGCGAGACGAATTGCCTTAATGGTGGTCATTTGCACAATGCGCGACCCGCCCCGCCTCCCTATACTGAAGCTGGCAAACAAGGGCGTGATAGGTCAGATCATTACAGCGTGCCGCACAAGTACGGTACGACAGACAGGAAGGTGAGCGATGAACCCAAAAACAGATGAACAACCGCTCTATATCAAAGTCCATGAGCACGACAATGTGGCGATTGTGGTTAACAGTCTGGGTCTGCCAGCCGGTACGCAGTTTGCGGATGGCCTGACCCTCACAGAGCATGTGCCGCAGGGCCACAAAGTGGCGCTGAGCGCGATTAATCAGGGTGCAGAGATCGTGCGTTATGGCGAAGTCATTGGCTATGCATTGCGGGATATTGCCCAGGGCAGCTGGATTGATGAGTCACTGGTCGCGCTGCCGGAAGCCCCTCCGCTGGAGAGTCTGCCGTTAGCTACTCAGGTTCCACCTGATTTGCCGCCGCTGGAGGGCTATACCTTTGAAGGTTACCGCAATGCGGATGGCAGCGTAGGCACGCGTAACCTGCTCGGCATCACCACCAGCGTCCACTGCGTGGCCGGTGTGGTGGATCATGTCGTACAGATCATTGAACGGGAGTTACTGCCGCGCTATCCGAACGTGGATGGTGTGGTTGCCCTGAACCACCTTTATGGCTGTGGTGTGGCGATCAACGCTCCCGCGGCGGTCGTGCCGATTCGCACCATTCATAACCTGGCGCTGAATGCGAATTTCGGCGGCGAAGTGATGATCGTCAGCCTCGGCTGTGAAAAGTTACAGCCAGAGCGTCTGCTGACTGGCACCCCCGACGTGCAGGCGATTTCGCTGGACGACCATGACATCGTGCGTCTGCAGGATGAAAAGCTGGTGGGCTTTGGCGCGATGGTCAATGAGATTCTGCAGGTGGCGGAGCGTCATCTCCAGCGGCTGAATCAGCGCCAGCGCGAAACCTGCTCCGCAGCAGAACTGATTGTCGGCATGCAGTGTGGTGGCAGCGATGCATTTTCGGGCGTGACGGCAAATCCGGCAGTGGGCTTCGCCTCTGATCTGCTGGTGCGTTGCGGTGCCACCGTGATGTTCTCGGAAGTCACTGAAGTACGTGATGCGATTCACCTGCTGACGCCGCGGGTGATTAATCAGGAAGTCGGTAAGCGCTTACTGGAGGAGATGGCCTGGTATGATAATTACCTCGACCAGGGCCAGACCGATCGCAGCGCTAACCCGTCGCCGGGCAATAAAAAAGGCGGGCTGGCGAACGTAGTGGAAAAAGCGCTTGGCTCGATCGCAAAATCGGGACGCAGCGCCATTGTTGAAGTGCTCTCGCCCGGCCAGCGGCCCACGCGACGCGGATTGATCTACGCAGCGACGCCCGCCAGCGATTTTGTCTGCGGTACACAGCAGCTGGCATCCGGTATCACCCTGCAGGTGTTTACTACTGGTCGCGGTACGCCTTACGGTCTGGCCGCGATTCCGGTGATCAAGATGGCGACGCGTAATGCGCTGGCAGAGCGCTGGCACGATCTGATGGACATCAATGCCGGGACGATTGCTACCGGTGAAGAGAGTATTGAGCAGGTGGGCTGGCGACTGTTTGAGTTGATTCTGGATATCGCCAGTGGCAGAAAGCAGACCTGGTCCGATCGCTGGGGCATTCGTAATCAGCTGGCGGTGTTTAACCCGGCGCCTGTCACCTGACAGTGCACTCAACGGATATCGCCGTATGCGCAACACAGGCTTATCTCAGCTAAGGCAGAGATAAGCCTGGCGTGGCAATCAGAGCTGCGCGCCCCAGGCTTCAACCCACGGCGAGGTAACCGCCTCCGGTTCCGGATTTTCAGTGGCATCAACCAGTAACACCTCGCCGACCCGCTGAGCGCCCTGCTCCTGCAGCAGCGCGTCAAAGGTTTTACCCGCGCCACAGAAATGGTCATAGCTGCTGTCACCCAGCGCAATCACGCCATAGCGCAGCGCGGGCTGATGACCGAGCTGATCTTTAATCGCATGGAACAGACCTGAAATGGTGTCGGGAAAATCGCCATGCCCGGTAGTAGAAGTGACGATTAACGCCACGTCGCTGGCATAGTTTTGCCAGTCAGCCAGCGTAGGATCGTCAAACACCGTTACGCTGTGCCCCTGCTGCTGCAGAATGGGCTCTGCTTCTTCCGCGACCAGTAGCGCATTGCCATATACCGTACCTACAAAAATGCCAATCTTTGCCATCTGCTTTCTCCCTTATTCTGAAACGTTATCCTGTCCTGGCGCTGCGTCAAACTCAACCCGCGGCACCTCAGGAATGCGATCCTGCCAGCCAAACTGGTTCATCAGGTTCTGCCAGACGCCATCCAGTCCGGCGCGAAGCAGCAACGGTTCACCGGTTACCGGATGAGTTAATGCCAGGCTGCTGGCGTGCAGCATCAGGCGGTTAGCGCCAAAATGTTCGGCAGCCCCCCGGTTCTGACGCAGATCGCCGTGCGCCGAATCGCCAATAATCGGATGACGCAGGTGTGACATATGACGACGCAGCTGATGCTTGCGACCGGTTTTAGGAGCCAGTTCAACCAGGCTATAACGCGAAGTGGGATAACGGCCAATGCCGACCGGCATCTCGACCGTTGCCAGTGACTGATAATCGGTGACCGCGGGCTGTGCGGTGCGCGCTTCCGTGGCGTGTTTATCGGCAATTTTATCCAGCTCTTCCACCAGCGGATAATCGAGCGTCCCGCTGCTCTCCAGCCAGCCGCGAACCACAGCATGGTAGGTTTTCTGCATCTGGTGCTGTTCAAACTGCAGCGAAAGCAGACGTCCGACTTCACTGGAGAGCCCCATCAGCAGTACCCCTGACGTGGGCTTGTCGAGACGATGCGCCGTAAACACATGCTGCCCAATCTGATCACGAACGGTCTGCATCACAAACACCGTTTCATGGCGATCCAGCCAGCTGCGATGAACCAGCCAGCCGCTGGGCTTGTTGACGGCAACCAGCCACTCATCCTGATAGAGTATCTCCAGCATCAGTGGGCAGCATCCGTGATTAACGCATCAAGTTGACGCAGGGTCAGCAACAGCGGTGCAATACCCGGCTGGTCAGGCACCAGAGCCACCTCATAATAGGGGGCCACGGCAAAATTTTGTGGTAACGGATGTCGGGCCGCAATCAGGGCATGCATCCGCGGGACTAACACCCACTGGAGCCACTGCAGCGGCTCCAGCGTATCCAGGCAAAAGGGTTCGCGGCTCTCGAGCGCCCCCTCGGCCGGCGGGGTACTCTGCCAGAGATGATGCTCACGCATCACCGCTTCCAGTTGTTCCAGCCGTTGCGTAATCAATTGTTCAGGCGTCATGCGCCACCTCCGCGAGCAGTCAAAAATGGGCGGCAAGCATATCACTTGTTGGCACAGGCACAAAAAAAGGGAGCACTGTATAAACAGTGCTCCCGGTTCGTTTGCAGCCATCCCGCCACGTTAATGCTCCCTGCTCTTCCATGACAACTTGTCCAGTGCGAACTCCTGTCGCGCATCGTCCTGATGTATCCTTAGCATCCTGGCCCACCACCTCTTCCGAGGGGGTTCTCATTCTCCATCCTGGAGGTGTCCCTTGCTCAATCCTGAGCGATCCTGTTTCATCCTGAAACCTTCCGTGTGCCGTAAGCTCCGTTACGTTCCTGCCTCATGGCTTATCATCATCCTGACGATATCTTTTTCCTGAGCTTCCTGCAGTGCGAAACATTTTGACAGAACTCGTTACGCGCACAAGGTACTCACAGCAGAACTTTACGAAATGTGCGGCGTAAATTCAGATAAACGCCATTAAGTTGATGATTCACAATATTTTTACATCTCAGCCTTCCGGAAGTCTCACCTGTTATATAGCGATCTCTCACAGCACATGTAAGAGATGTCTCACAAGGTCAGAGGCAAATCACTGCAACTCAGATGATAACCGGTTGTAATGACTTAAGAAATATCTCAAGCGTTTCCGCTAATTTCACACGCTGTTTACCGCCGGGCTGCTCCAGAATCACTTCGCCGCTGAGATTAGAAAGCGAGATGATCTCCTGTTCTGACTCGGTGGTGGCGATAAACAGCGTAGGCGACTGTTTAAGGCGGCGCTGCATCACCAGATGCCCGATCAGATTCTCCTGTAACCGCAGGAAATCATCCTCACTCCAGACCTGTAAGAGTGTCAGCTGATTCTCACCAAAACTGGCCTGCATATCGCCGGCAAACTGCGTGGTATAGAAAGCCGTGATCTGCGGCTGGAGCTGGATGTCGATCGCCCGCTCAACCGCATCCAGCGTCTGTGGCAGAGTAAAAGGCTGCGGCTGCCAGACGACCCGCTGATCGCGATCCTCCAGGGCACAGGGCGAAGGTACACCAAAGAGATCGCTGCTGGCCGGCGCATGCCCGGCCTGCTGAAGCCAGTGCTGGCAGTATCGGGTGGTAAAGTCGCGCAACGCGGCGGCAGTTTGCTGCATCATTCATATTCTCACTTCTGATGGGTTACACTTAGCCACTTTGATTAATTTTGGTGGTAACCGCAATGACTACTCACGAACAGGATCAGGCACTCAGCAACCTGACGCTGGGCAAACCCACAGCCTATCACGATCATTATGACAACAGCTTACTGCAGGCGGTGCCGCGCAGCCTGAATCGTGAACCCCTTGGCCTGTTTCCCGACAGTCTGCCCTTTACCGGCAGTGATATCTGGACCCTGTATGAACTCTCATGGCTCAACAGCAAAGGTCTGCCACAGGTCGCCGTTGGCGAAGTGGTGCTCGATGCGCAGAGCCGCAACCTTATCGAGTCAAAAAGCTTCAAGCTCTACCTTAACAGTTTCAACCAGACCCGCTTTGCCGACTGGGGCGAGGTTCGTCAGACGCTGGAGCGTGACCTGAGTGCCTGTGCTGAAGGTGAAGCGCGGGTCGCGCTGTTCCGTCTCAATGAAGTGGAAGGTCAGCCCATCGGCCATTTTGAGGGGCTTTGTATTGATGAGCAGGATATCGCCATAGAGGATTATCGCTTCAATGCTGACTATCTGGCCGATGCGGCGGGCAGCGAAATCGTTGAAGAGACGCTGGTCAGCCACCTGCTCAAGTCAAACTGTCTGATTACCAATCAGCCCGACTGGGGCTCCGTGATGATTCGTTATAAAGGCCCGCGTATCGACCGTGAAGCACTGCTGCGCTATCTGGTCTCATTCCGCCAGCACAACGAATTTCACGAGCAGTGTGTCGAACGCATTTTTAATGATGTGATGCGTTTCTGCCATCCGGAAGCGCTGACGGTGTATGCACGCTACACCCGTCGTGGCGGACTGGATATCAATCCATGGCGCACTAATGTGCCCTTCTCGCCCGGTTTTTCGCGGCTGGTCCGTCAGTAGTTTGCGAGACTTCTCGCAGGCTGCATGCACTAAGCGCAGTTCCGCTTGAGCTGTGCGGGCCGACAAGGCTACTCTGGTGATGGCGGCTACCTGCGGGTGGCCGACCAGGGATTTTCGTCACTGCCGTTGCAGTGCCAACACGCACCCAGGCGGGTGTAAAGGAGTTCATTTGATTACCCATATCAGCCCTCTTGGCTCGATGGATCTGCTTTCACAGCTGGAAGTCGATATGCTCAAGCGCACAGCCAGCAGCGACCTCTACCAGCTGTTTCGCAACTGCTCTCTTGCCGTGCTTAACTCCGGCAGCCAGACTGACAGCAGCCAGGAGCTGCTCTCCCGCTTTGAAAATTTCGACATCAATGTGTTGCGCCGTGAGCGCGGCGTCAAACTGGAGCTGATCAATCCACCGGAGGAGGCGTTTGTGGATGGCCGCATCATCCGTTCACTGCAGGCTAACCTGTTTGCGGTGCTGCGTGACATCCTGTTTGTCAGCGGTCAGCTCAACATGCCGGGTCGGTTCACTGCGGCTGAAGAAAATGACTCCGCCACTATCACCAACACCGTGTTTTCCATTCTGCGTAACGCGCGGGCGCTGCATATCGGCGAGTATCCCAACACCGTGGTCTGCTGGGGCGGTCACTCGATCAACGCCGTTGAGTACCAGTATTGCCGCAATGTCGGAACTCAGCTTGGACTGCGTGAACTGAACATCTGTACCGGCTGCGGGCCGGGCGTGATGGAAGCGCCAATGAAAGGGGCCGCCGTAGGCCATGCTCAGCAGCGCTATCGTGACAGCCGCTTTATCGGCCTGACCGAACCCTCCATCATTGCGGCAGAACCGCCGAATCCGCTGGTGAATGAGTTGATCATCATGCCGGACATCGAAAAACGTCTGGAAGCTTTTGTGCGCATTGCCCATGGCATCATCATTTTCCCGGGCGGCGTAGGGACCGCAGAAGAGTTGCTCTATCTGCTGGGCATCCTGATGAATCCGCAGAACAGCGATCAGGTATTACCGCTGATCCTGACCGGGCCGGAAGAGAGCGCCGACTACTTCCGCGTACTGGATGATTTCATCGTTAACACGCTGGGCGAACAGGCGCGTAAGCATTATCAGATCATCATCAACGATGCAGCCGAAGTGGCGCGTCTGATGAAGAAAGCGATGCCACAGGTAAAAGAGAATCGTCGCGAAACCGGCGATGCTTACAGCTTTAACTGGTCGATTCGCATTGAACCCGATCTGCAGGTGCCGTTCCTGCCAACCCATGAAAATATGGCGAATCTCAATCTCTACACCAATCAGCCACCCGAAAAGCTGGCTGCTGACCTGCGCCGCGCCTTCTCAGGTATCGTAGCCGGTAACGTTAAAGAGATGGGCATCCGCGAAATCCGTGAGAAGGGACGCTACAAACTCCATGGCGACCCCGACATCATGCACCGCATGGATGAGCTGCTACAGGGATTCGTTGCACAGCAACGCATGAAACTGCCAGGCACCGCCTACATTCCCTGCTACGAAATTATCAAATAAACCAGGAGGCAGCCCCCGGGCTGCCCATACTCTCATGGCTCTTCATCTTGTTATTGTTGACGCATTGAATCTGATTCGCCGTCTGCATGCGGTACAGGGCTCACCCTGTGTCGAAGGCTGCGTGGCCGCGCTGCGCCAGATACTGGGTCACGCCCATCCGACTCATGCGGTGGCGGTGTTTGATGGCGAAGCACGTCATCAGGGCTGGCGTCATCAGCTGCTACCCGATTACAAAAGCGGTCGCCCGCAGATGCCAGACGATTTACAGGCAGAGATGCCAGCGTTACAGGAGGCCTTTCGCGCCGCAGGCGTAAGCTGCTGGATAGCGGGCGAGGATGAGGCGGACGATTTAGCGGCGACGCTGGCGGTGAAAATGGCTCAGGCCGGACATCAGGCCACCATTGTTTCAACCGACAAAGGCTACTGTCAGCTGCTGGCACCCGAGATCCGCATCCGCGACTACTTCCAGAAACGCTGGCTTGATCTGCCTTTTATCGAGGCTGAATTTGGTGTGGCGCCCCAGCGGTTACCCGACTACTGGGGATTGTGCGGCATCAGCAGCAGTAAAATTCCGGGCATCACCGGCATCGGTCCGAAAAGCGCGAAACAGCTGCTGACAGAGTTTCACACGCTTGAAGGGATCTATCAGCAACTGGATCAGGTGCCAGCCAGATGGCGGGAGAAGCTCGCTGAGGGTCAGCAGATGGCAGAGATCAGCCGTCAGGTCGCAACCCTGAAGCGGGATCTGGTGCTGCAGGGCAATCTGAATACGCTGCGTTATACCGGCTGAGTGCCCTTGCACTCAGCCCTGCGATTAACGTTCGTCGCGACGACCACCGGCAGCCGCCCAGATTCGGCGCACATGTACGGTCACCTCTTCGCGGTCATGGTAAAGCTGACGAGCGCGAATCTGCACGTTAATACCATTATCATCGAATCGTTCCTGCATCATGGCCAGATTCTGCGTCACCTCTTCATAGCGCTTTTTCATGGGCAACTTAAGGTTGAAGATCGCTTCACGGCACCAGCCGTTGACCAGCCAGTCGGTCATCAGGTTAGCCACACGCACCGGCTTCTCCACCATGTCACACACCAGCCAGCTGATGTTGGTGCGTGGCGGACGGAATTTAAAGCCATCCGCTTTCTCGTGCATCACCTGGCCCGTATCCATCAGGCTCGGTGCCATCGGTCCGTTGTCCACCGCATACACCATCATGCTGCGCTGAACCAGCTGATAGGTCCAGCCGCCCGGACAGGCACCGAGATCCACGGCGTACATGCCGCTGGCTAAACGCTCATCCCACTCATCCGCAGGGATAAAGACGTGAAACGCCTCCTCCAGCTTAAGGGTGGAACGGCTTGGCGCATCGGAGGGGAACTTAAGGCGTGGAATACCCATGTAAAACGGCGAGCTGTTTTCCCGGATGGAGTAGCCGACGTAACAGGTGCCCGGTGCGATGAAAAACACATGCACGACCGGGCGCTTCGGGCTCTCATAATTCAACAGGATCTTGCTTTCACGCAGTGCCGAGCGCAGCGGCACGGTGAACTTGCGGCAGAACTTAGTCAGCTCTTTGGCTTCGTTGGTGTCTGGCACTTCAACACGCAGTTCGCCGCCCTTTTCCACTACGCCGGTCAGCATGCCGACAATCGGGGTAATGCGATCTTCCTGCGGCAGGTCACGCAGCATTTCGCCGACGACCAGCATCTGACGGGCAAAAATCAGCTCGTCAAATGGCAACTCACGTGCCAGCCGCTCGGCATCTTCAAACTGATAGCACTCAAACAGCACGTAGCCAGAGTCATCTTTAACCCGCGGAAAGCCGTAGATTTCACGTTCAGCCGCTTTGGCGCTGATTTCCGCCGCACACTCTTTTTCAAAACCGGGACGACAATAGAGTAAAACTTTATTCATGGCGTTCTGCCTTTCGTTTAAGACGCAGCGCGCCAATCAACATCAATACCCAACCGGCGAGGAAACAGACCCCGCCCACGGGTGTGATAAAAACCCAAAACTTCAGATGTGACAGCGCCAGACAATAGAGGCTGCCACTAAACAGCACGGTGCCGAGCGCCATCAGCGCACTGCTCCAGTAAAACCAGATATTGGCGCGGCGTAACATCGCAGCACCCAGCCCCATCACCGCTAAGGTGTGATAAGCCTGATATTCCAGCCCGGTATGAATCCAGGCCATTTCAGCCGCACCAAGCGACTGACTCAAAACGTGGGCACCAAATGCGCCAAAAGCCACCAGCAGAAATCCGCTGATAGCCGAAAAAACAAACATGGCACGACTGGACATTAACCGATCCTCAGAGTCCTTTTGCATCTGAATGCAAATAAATCAATATGTTATTGTTGATAGCGAAAGCGGAATTTTTCTTGTTCGGTTGCAGCTTTTTCCAGGATCCACTGTCGGAAGGCGGCTATTTTACCCAGTTCTGCCTGACTGTCATGACAAACCAGATAAAAAGCGTTTTTACTGACTAATACATCATTAAACGGGCAGATTAATCGCCCGGCTTCTATTTCGCTCTGCGCCATGACGTTATTCGCCAGCGCCACGCCCTGACCATGAATCGCCGCCTGCAATACCATGGCGCTGTGGCTGAAGATTGGCCCCTGCTGCACATTGATATGCTGCAGGCCCAGTTGCCGGATATAAGATTGCCAGTCCCGGCGGGAGGCATCATGCAGCAGAGTAAAACGCGACAGATCCATCGGCGTTTTCAGCGGATTATCCCCGGTCATCAGCGACGGTGAACAGACCGGCAGCAGATATTCGGCATAAAGTTTTTCAACCCGCAGGCCGGGCCAGTTACCCCGGCCGTAAAAAATCGCCACGTCGACATCGTCGGCCAGTTTCTCTTCGTCGCGGTCAACCGCCTGGATACGCACGTCGATTCCCGGATAAGCCATATTAAAGCTGGAGAGGCGGGGAACCAGCCACTGAATGGCAAAGCTCGGCAGTAAACTAACGGTCAGCGCACCCTTGGCACTGCGTGCCTGCAGTTTGCGGGTCGCTTCGTTGATTGCCGAGAAAATCTCTTTGATATCGAGATAGTAGCTTTGTCCTTCTTCGGTCAGTAATAGCGAACGATTCCTCCGGCGAAATAGCTTTAACCCCAGAAAATCTTCCAGAGATTTAATCTGATGGCTTACAGCAGCCTGGGTGACAAACAGCTCTTCTGCGGCTTTGGTAAAGCTTAAATGGCGTGCAGCTGCATCAAAAACACGCAGTGCGTTGAGAGGAGGAAGGCGTTTCGACATGGTTTTCCGTATCCGGATCGGCAAAAAATACGCTGGCTTATACAAAGCGTTTACGTATTAGAATTTTTAATCCGAGGCATTATAATTTGTCCGTTGAGGAACCTCCAGCAAATACCTATAGTTGCCGCACTTCCTGAGCCGGAACGAAAAGTTTTTAGATTTGTGAGTGAGTTCGCAGATTTTCTGAAAGCTTTTGGCTTGTGGTCGTGATGTTGTGTTTGCAATTTTTGATCCGACGATTGCGGATCGAACTCTTAATTCCTGTAGATTTACCCTGTCTGTCCATAGTGATTTTTAAATAGCACCGCAAATTGCGGTGCTTTTTTTTTGCTGCTTAGTTGCCAGACTCTACCATCTCTTTGACATCAGAGCGGTTGATTTGCTGCTCGTTGCCATTCGCATCTTTATAGCTGATCATGCCGGTATCGTTATCGACTTTAGGCTTGCCGGCAGCCACAATGGTGCGACCATCATTGGTATGCATCACGTAATTGCTTGAACAGGCACTCAGGGTAAAAGCCAGGGTACACACGGCCAGTACTGCGGTTAATTTTTTCATCTGCTATCTCCTTGTAGATTGATTGCATCAAACCACCCGCGTTACGCTAACCAGAGGCAGCCGATAAGTGAGATCGACTAGTAAACGTCCGATCGTTATGCGGGTTTGGTTCAAACCTTGCAATATTCAGCATAACGCGCTTTTCCAGCTTTGCCAGACGCAGACCATTCTTTCAGTGTGGTCCTAATTTTTCTTATCATGGACCAGGCATGACCGCATTTAATCCCACCGCATTTCGCCAGCAGTTTCCCGCACTCGCCGACGCAGGCGTTTATCTCGACAGCGCAGCGACCACGCTGAAGCCGCAGGCCGTCATTGACAGCACGCAGCAGTTTTACAGCCTCAGCGCGGGTACAGTCCATCGCAGCCAGTTTGCCGCCGCCCAGGCCTTAACCCATCGCTATGAGCAGGCGCGCAACCAGGTTGCCCGCTGGCTTAATGCCGCTGACGATCGTGAGATTGTCTGGACGCGCGGCACCACCGAAGCGATAAACCTGGTGGCGAACAGCTGGCTGCGCCCGCGCTTACAGCCTGGTGATGAGATTGTGGTCAGCGAGGCAGAACACCACGCCAACCTGGTGCCCTGGCTGATGGCTGCGCAGGCATGCGGTGCCCGCGTCGTAAAATGGCCGTTAGGCGCGGATCGCCTGCCGGATATCAGCCAGTTGCCCACCCTGCTCAACAGCCGTACCCGCCTGCTGGCGGTCGGACAGATGTCGAACGTCACCGGCGGGTGTCCCGCACTCGCTCAGGCGATACCGCTGGCTCACGCCGTGGGCGCGAAAGTGATGGTCGATGGCGCACAGGGCGTGGTGCATTGTCCGCCTGACGTACAGGCGCTGGATATCGACTTTTACGCCTTTTCCGGACATAAGATTTACGGCCCGATGGGCATTGGCGCGTTATATGGCAAAGCGGAATTGCTGGAGGCGATGGAGCCCTGGCAGGGCGGCGGTAAAATGATAACGGATGTCGATTTCAACGGATTTACGCCGCAGCCGGTGCCGTGGCGTTTTGAGGCTGGCACCCCGAATGTGGCGGGCGTGGTGGGCCTGAGTGCAGCACTGAGCTGGCTGGGGCAGTACGATCTGCCCGAAGCGGAGCGCTGGAGTCAGCAACTTGCGACGCTGGCGGAAGAGCAGCTGGCGGAATTACCCGGTTTCCGCAGCTTCCGCTGTTCAAATGCCAGCCTGCTGGCATTTGAATTCGCTGGCCTGCATCACAGCGATCTGGTGACGCTGCTGGCTGAGCAGGGAATAGCCCTGCGCGCTGGCCAGCACTGCGCGCAGCCGTTGCTGGCGGCGCTGGGCGTCAGCGGCACGCTGCGGGCCTCTTTTGCACCCTATAATAATCTGCAGGATGTTGATGCGCTGGTGCGCGCTATGAAGAGCGCCATCTCGCTGTTATCGGAGTTTTGATTATGCATTCATCGCCGTTAGCGCCACACCCGTTTGGCGAAGAGATTACCGTTGCCAGCCTGAAAGAGAGCTTTGGCCGCTTTCATCAGTGGGAAGATCGTTATCGTCAGCTGATCCAGCTGAGCCGCCAGTTGCCTGACTTACCCGGGGAACTGAAAACAGCGGAAATTGAACTGAGCGGTTGTGAAAATCGGGTCTGGCTGGGCAGCCAGTTATGCGAGGATGGCACGCTGCATTTCTATGGTGACAGTGAAGGACGTATTGTGCGCGGCCTGCTGGCCGTGCTGCTGACCGCCGCTGAGGGCCAGACGCCGCAACAGCTGCTGGCGATGGATCCCTTAAAACTGTTTGATGAACTGGGCCTGCGCGCCCAGCTCAGTGCCTCCCGCAGCAGCGGCCTGCAGGCGCTGGCCGCCGCAGTGGAGCACGCCGCGCGTCAGGCGCTGACGGCGTCCTGACGGGCAGCACGCGCCAGAAACTTCTTCAGCGCATGCGAGACGGCAACAAAGCCGAAGGTGGCGGTTACCATGGTGGCCGCGCCAAAGCCGGAGGTGCAATCCATTCTCTTCGGCCCCTCCGCTGTGCTGCGTGAAGCACAGACGCTGCCATCAGCCTGCGGATAGACCAGCGCTTCGGTAGAAAAGACGCAGTCGAT
Organism: Pantoea sp. CFSAN033090; assembly: GCF_001264395.1. NCBI lineage: Bacteria > Pseudomonadati > Pseudomonadota > Gammaproteobacteria > Enterobacterales > Erwiniaceae > Pantoea > Pantoea sp. CFSAN033090. The sequence goes on from NZ_LGYX01000011.1 coordinate 92,722, forward strand.
GCCAAGTTTGCCCTTGCTGTTTTTCACCACGCCCAGGCTTTTCAGTCGTTCGCGCAGCTTTGCCGCCAGCGGATCCTGGATGGTTTTCGCCAGATCGGCGACCTGGATCTGAGTGGGATCGATCTGCCCACCCGCGCCACCGGTGGTGATCAGCGGGATCTTATTCCGGCGGCACCAAGCGATCAGCGCCGCTTTCGGTCGCACGCTGTCGATAGCGTCGATCACATAGTCGAAACCGGCTGCCATCAGTTCGGCGGTGTTCTCTGGCGTAATAAAGTCATCAATACAAATCACTTCGCAGTCAGGATTAATCGCACGCAGCCGTTCTGCCATCACGTCCGTTTTAGCTTTGCCGACGTTGCCCTGCAGCGCATGAAGCTGCCGGTTGGTGTTGGTAATACAGACATCATCCATATCAATCAGGGTGATTTTACCAATCCCGGTGCGCACCAGCGCTTCCGCCGCCCAGGATCCAACACCGCCAATACCGATGACGCAGAAGTGTGCGTCAGCAAAACGTTGCAGCGCATCCTGGCCATAGAGACGCGCCGTGCCGCCAAAGCGCTGATGCCAGGCGTCATTTAACACTTTCATAGTTGAACCTGTTACGTCGTGCGGGCCCGAAGGCCCGCAGAGAAGAAGTTAGTTAGCGCCGAGAAGCAGTGAACCATTATTACCGTTTTGCGGGCTGGAGAACAGCGGTTGTCCGGCACCCGGTGCGGCTTTAATTACCCAGACGCGTCCGTAGTGATTATAGAAGCCCGCCAGATGCGCAGCGTCGGGGCCGATACCCTGATAGATATCAAAGTGCTGGCCTTTAATCGCGCCACCCACGTCGAGTGCCACCATCAGGCGCATCTCATATTTGCCGTTGAATTTGCCCTTCTCATTTAACTGCGGCACTTCAGCCAGCAGTACGGTGCCCGCCGGAATAATTGAGCGGTCAGACGCAACGGAGGCTTTCGCCACCAGCGGAACTGCGCTGGCACCGCGCACCGGCGTAAATGGCTCAGCCTTAAAGAAGACGAATGATGGGTTGGTTTCCAGCAGCGCACGGACCTCCTGCGGTGAGTGCTCCTGCGCCCACTGACGAATCGCCTGCATCGACATATCTTCGCGCTTCACTTCACCGCGATCGATCAGCTCTTTGCCAATGCTGTGATAACCCCAGCCATTTTTACCGGCGTAACCAAAGAAGGTCATCGGGCGGCCATCGCCAAAGTCGACATAACCACTGCCCTGCACATCCATCATGAAGTTATCAATCAGGGAATTGCTGTAGGCGATGATGTAGCGGTCATCGAGTCCGCCACTATAGATAGAGGCGCGGCTCGGTAATTTTTCTCCGCGTTTGCGCGGTGGCATGCGGTAGATGGGATACTGGAATTCACCCTGACGGGTGTAACGCGCTTCTACTACTGGCGTGTAGTAACCGGTGAACTGCACGTTACCGTAGTTATCCGTACCCTCCATCTGCCAGGCGTTAAGCCCATACTGACGAAGCTGTCGGGTATCGGCACCCGCCATCAGCCAGCTCTCAATTGCACTATAAGTGCCGTTCTGACGGCTATACAGGGCGGATGAGGCGGACTGAATCTGACGGACCTGCTCGCCAAAGTCTCTGCCATTAACCGGTGCGCCTTTGGCATTGGGCTGATTCACCAGCGCCAGCGGTTGTTCCAGTTTGCCATCTTTATATTGCTGACCGCGATCGGTCGGTTTGGAGCTACAGGCCGCCAGCAGCGTAATTAACGCGCCAGTGAGTGCATACTTCACCCAATGTGATTTCATTATCTTCTCTTTTTATAACTGTTCGCCCCGCGACGATAGCAAAGCCCCCGACAGAATGAAATGCATCCGCTCAGACGTCACGCATATCAGTTTAATAATTAACCAGATGGTTGAATCCTTCAGCAACTGGCTGTTAATTTGGCTTTTATCTGCAAAAAGGGGTTGCATGAATTAGCGCGGAGAGTATAGTGCGCTTCCACGGACGCGGGGTGGAGCAGCCTGGTAGCTCGTCGGGCTCATAACCCGAAGGTCGTCGGTTCAAATCCGGCCCCCGCAACCAATCATTTAAACACCTGAAAGGGTGTTTTTTTGTTTCTGACGTTCCCAAAAGCCGCTTCAGCCTCTCTCTGCCCTGAAAAGCGCGCGGATAGCCCGGCTACCCGCACTCCCTTACCGATGGGCCAGTGCAGCCCCACTCTCCACATACGCTTTGATGCCGTTCAGAATCGCCTCTGCCACCTGATGCTGGTAACGGGTGGTTCGCAACTTGCGCTCCTCCTCCACATTACTGATAAACGCTGTCTCTACCAGAATTGACGGGATATCAGGGGCTTTCAGCACCGCAAATCCGGCCTGATCCACGGTGCGTTTGTGCAGATGGTTGATGCGCCCCATGCGATGCAGCACCTCTTTGCCGAATTTAAGGCTGTCATGAATCGTCTGACGCTGCACCATATCGAACATGGTGTGATCGAGATAGCGGTCACCGCTTTTGCTGACGCCGCCAATCAGGTCTGATTCATTCTGAGTCTGAGCCAGGAAACGAGCCGCCGCCGAAGTGGCACCGCTGGTTGATAAGGCAAACACTGAAGAGCCGCGTGCCGCGCGGCTGGTAAAGGCATCCGCATGGATCGACACAAAGAGGTCGGCACGCTGTTTACGGGCTTTGGCAACCCTGACGCGCAGCGGAATAAAGACATCTTCATTGCGCGTCATATAGGCTTTCATATTGGACTCTTTATCGATCAGCGCTTTGAGTCGCCGTCCAATCTTCAGCACAATATCTTTCTCGCGAGTCTTATATTTGCCGTGCGCGCCCGGATCTTCCCCGCCGTGACCGGGATCGATCATGATAATGATTGGACGATCGCGCCCCGCTTTGCCGGGTAAGGGCGCCTGCACCCCTTCATCTTTCTCCAGATCGCCCTGGTTATAATCTTTCAGCAGAGCCAGCAGTGGATCATCCTCAACCTGGTTCTGGCTCGGATAGAGATCGACCACCAGCCGGTGATTGATCCCGGCGACCGGCGAGAGATTAAAGATCTTCGGCGCGACGTTGCGCTTTAATTCCAGTACCACGCGCACTGTGTTGCTGTCGAACTGGCCGACACGGGCATTTTTAATAAAGGGATCGTCGACCCGAACCTGCTTATCTACCCCTTTCAGAACCGGATTGAGATGTAGGCCCTGAATATCAATCACCAGGCGTTCGGGATTGCTCAGCGCAAACTGCTTGTACTTCAGCGCGACATTGGACTCCAGCGTCATCCGCGAGTAGGTCGATGAGGGCCAGATACGCACCGCCACAATGTGGTTCTTCGCCGCCAACCCTATCCGGCTGACGCTTAACAGCAGTAAGGCGCCCGTCCCCTGTAAAAATCGTCTGCGTGAAAAATGGGAATTAACGTCTGACATGCCGCTCCAGCTGCTGTGTAATGTCTAAAAAAGCGCCAGTTACTAAAATGGCGGCGAAAACTTTATCCAATCCGCAGCATGATGTCACCCCGGAAACCCTAAATAATGCAGGCTGTTAGCGGCTTTGACACCCAGAAAAACGTAAATTTTCGTCAGGATTAAGACTTGCAAAACCGGGCGTAAAAGCATAAAAATACAAAAAATACGAATAAACATTCACTGAGGGTTGGCCGTGAAGGAACGTAGTACCGAACTGGTTCAGGGTTTTCGCCATACCGTTCCCTATATCAATGCCCACCGGGGTAAAACCTTTGTCATCATGCTGGGTGGCGAAGCGATTGAGCATGAGAACTTCTCTGGCATCGTTAATGATATCGGCCTGCTGCACAGCCTGGGCATTCGCCTCGTCGTGGTGTATGGCGCACGACCGCAGATTGATGCCAGCCTGGCTCAGCAGCAGCTGGAGCCGGTTTACCATAAGTTTACCCGGGTCACCGACGCGCAATCGCTGGAGTTAGTGAAGCAGGCCGCCGGCCGACTGCAGTTAGATATCACGGCCCGCCTCTCAATGAGTCTCAACAACACGCCGCTGCAGGGCGCGCATATCAACGTGGTCAGCGGCAACTTCATTATTTCACAGCCGCTGGGCGTGGATGATGGCGTGGATTACTGTCACAGCGGCCGTATCCGTCGTATTGATGAAGAGGCCATTCATCGTCAGCTGGATAACGATGCGATTGTGCTGATGGGCCCGGTTGCAGTTTCTGTTACCGGCGAAAGCTTTAACCTGACTTCGGAAGAAGTGGCTACCCAGCTGGCGATTAAACTCAAAGCGGAGAAAATGATCGGCTTCTGCTCTGAGCAGGGCGTGCTGAACAGCGAGGGTGAAATCATCTCCGAGCTCTTCCCGAATGATGCGCAGGCCCGTATCGATGAGATTGAAAAGGAAGGCGATTATCTTTCCGGGACCGTTCGCTTCCTGCGTGGGGCGGTGAAAGCCTGCCGCAGTGGTGTTCGCCGCAGCCATTTAATCAGTTATCAGGAAGATGGCGCGCTGTTGCAGGAGCTCTTCTCACGCGACGGTATCGGTACCCAGATCGTTATGGAGTCGGCAGAGCAGATCCGTCGCGCCAATATCAATGATATCGGCGGCATCCTCGAACTGATCCGTCCGCTGGAGCAGCAGGGTATTCTGGTGCGTCGCTCGCGCGAGCAGCTGGAAATGGAAATTGATAAGTTCACCATCATTCAGCGCGATAATCTGACCATCGCCTGTGCAGCACTCTATCCGTTTATGGATGAAAAGATTGGCGAAATGGCCTGTGTGGCGGTTCATCCTGACTATCGCAGCTCTTCACGCGGTGAGATGTTGCTGCAGCGCGTGGCACTTCAGGCACGCCAGATGGGGCTGGAAAAACTGTTTGTGTTAACCACCCGCAGCATCCACTGGTTCCAGGAACGCGGCTTTACGCCGGTAGATATTGAGTCCCTGCCCGAGAGTAAAAAAGAGATGTATAACTATCAGCGCCGTTCAAAAGTGTTGATGGCCGATCTCACCTGATTCAATCCGTAAGGGACAGGCACCCCCCGCGTGGTCTGTCCCATCTCTTCTCAGCCAGTTTCTCCCAGTCGCTCCACCAGACCGCTGCGTCGCTGCGTTTGCAGCTGCACGGCACGCTGAAATATGCCGGGTTCGCTGTAGATGGTCAGTTGCCGCCGTGCACGTGTAATCGCGGTATAGACCAGTTCACGGGTCAGCACCGGCAGAAACTGCGTGGGCATCACCAGCGCGGTATGATCAAACTCCGAGCCCTGTGATTTGTGCACCGTCATCGCCCAGGCCGTTTCATGTGAGGGTAACCGGCTCGGCTGAATCGCCTTGATAGACCCATCCGGCAGCGGGAAAAAGACCTTCAGGTTGCCCTCTTCATCCCGCATCGTCATGCCGATATCGCCATTAAACAGGCCGAGCGCGCTGTCATTTCGGGTGATCATCACCGGACGCCCTTCATACCAGCGGCTGCCCATGCCAGGACGACGGATGCGCTGCAGCTGCATCAGTCGCTGCTCAATACGCTGGTTCAGACCCTGCACGCCAAATGGCCCGTCACGTAATGCACACAGCAGCTGATAACGGCCAAAAGCGGCAATCACTTCTGCGGGCGGCGCCTGCTGTCTGATCAACTGCAGGAAGGGCTGATAACCCTGGGCTACCTCATCCAGCATCGCCTGATAAGCGTCAGCGCTGTTCAGCGGCTGGTAACTGATATCCTCATAAGCCGCAGCAAACACCGCCCTGACCTGCTCTGCATCGCCACGATTGATCGCTTTTGCCAGCTGGCCGATGCCTGATGAGTCATCAAAACGATAACTCTTCTGCAGCAGACAGATACTGTCGCGGACTGCGGGTGCCTGCACATCGTCACTGCCCTGCAGTGTGCAGCCGGTCAGCAGCGCGAGCTGTTCAGCCCGTGCCAGGCTGTAGCCGCTTTCGGTGCAGCGGCAGATGTCGCCCAGCACCGCACCGGCTTCAACCGAGGCCAGCTGATCGCGATCGCCCAGAAACACGACGCGGGCATGGGCAGGCAGCGCGGCGATCAGTTTTGCCATCATTGAGAGATCGACCATCGACGCTTCATCAACCACCAGCACATCAAGGTGCAGTGGGTTACCGGCATGGTAGCGCAGCCGCTGAGTGTCGGGCTGTGCGCCCAGCAGGCGATGCAGCGTGGTGGCTTCGGCAGGAAAACGCCGGCGTTCTTCGTCGCTGACCGCCAGTTCCTGCAGTGCACTGCCCAGTGACTCGGTCAGTCGCGCGGCGGCTTTGCCGGTCGGTGCCGCCAGCTGAATCCGCAGTGCACCGGGATTCAGGCGAATCAGGGCAGCGAGGAGTTTCGCCACTGTGGTGGTTTTACCGGTACCCGGCCCGCCGGAAATAACCGCAGTCTTGCGGGTCAGCGCCACGGCCGCCGCAATTTTCTGCCAGTTCTCCGGCTGGTCGTCAAACAGGCTGTTCAGCACGTCGCCTGCAGCATGCATATCAAACGCAGTTTTCACTTCCTGCGCAGCGAAGAAGTCGGCGACCCGGCCTTCGCTTTGCCACAGCCGATGCAGATATAAACGCTGATTGCTCAGCACCAGCGGCGTAACCAGGCTGCCATCACTCACAGCCGACCAGTCAGCAAAGCGTGCTGTCCAGTCTTCCGGCGCACCAGCGGCGTGCCAGATCGCCTGAGCCAGCGCAGGCTGGCGACCAGCGAACAGATTCGCTTCGCAGAGGTTGCTCAGCGGTAAACAGACGTGCCCCTCACCCGCGTCAGCGCTGACGCAGGCCGCAGCGAGCAGCAGCCCAGGCTGTGATTCCGGGGCCACCAGTTGGGCAAACTGTATATCCAGCGGCCGCAGGAGACGCTTCTCTACCGCCTGCAGCAGCAGACTCAGCATGTCACTCATAACATCTCCCCGGTTTCACCAAACAGTGCATCAATTTCTTCCACAAAGGCTTCAGCAGGTCGGGTGGCGAAAATGCCGTTGTCCGGCGAGCTGCCATCCATCCCGCGCAAAAACAGATAAAACACCCCACCAAAGTGACGCTGATAGTCGTAGTCCGGCAGGCGATGCTGCAGATAGCGATGCAGCGCCAGCGTATAGAGCTGATATTGCAGATCGTAGCGGTGGCCAATCATCGCCTGCGCCATCGCCTCTGGCGTGTAAGCGGCGTGGCTATCCCCCAGCCAGTTCGATTTGTAGTCGAGCAGATAATATTTTCCCTGCCAGCGGAAGACCAGATCGATAAAGCCCTTCAGCATGCCCCGCACCTGACGAAAATCCAGGGGGGCGGCCTGCTGAGAGAGGCTGTCGTGCCGGCGCAGCAGAGCGTCAAGATCCGCCGCAGTCAGCAGATTGTTGATCGGCAGATAGAACTCCATCTCAATCAGGCGTTCGCTGCTTTTTATCGCCGACAGCGTCAGCCCCTCAGCATTGAGCGGCGTATGTAAGACCCGGTCAATCCACTGTTCCAGAACCGGCAACCAGGTCAGCGGATAGCCATTATGCTGCAGCTGATCTTCCAGCCAGACGCTGTCCGGCGGTTCGGTAAAGTCGATCGACTCAAACAGACCGTGCAAAAACGTACCGGGTGCCGCTCCGCGCGGAAAGTGGTGGGGTGTCAATGCAGCCTCTTCACCCTTCTCTTCTTCGCCCGCTGCATCAATATCAAAATTGGGCATCGCATCCAGCAGCGGCGAGCTGTGATGCTGTTGCAGGCCTGAATAACTGGTTACCCGCCAGACGTCAGCCAGCGCGCGCGTAATGTCGCGACTGCTTAAAACCTCATCGCCCTGCTGCGCATCCTGCCACATTTCTCCCGGCAGCAGAGCCTCTTCAACCAGCGCAATCCCTTCACCGGTTAACGCATTCAATCGCTGACTGAGCTGCTGCGCATCCGCCGCCTCACCCTGCTGCACCAGGTAGCCCAGCGCGCTCTTGTGCAGATCGCTTTCGCCCTCTTTTTTGCGGGTGCCTTTGATCAGTGGCGCAATGCCGACGCTGCAGTGATAGACCGAACGGGTCAGCGCCACGTAGAGCAGACGCAGATCCTCCGCCAGGCGCTCCTCTTCGGCCAGCGCCAGACTTTGTGCATCACCCTGCACATCCAGCAGTGCCGTGAACGTGTCGCGATCGTGATAAAGCGCGCTGGCCGCCTCGCGGAACCCGGCAGCAAATGGCAGCCAGACCAGCGGATATTGCAGTCCTTTCGATTTATGGATGGTGATGATCTGCACCAGATGGCGGTCGCTTTCCAGACGCAACTGCTGGCTGGAGGCCTGGCTGTTTGGCCGGGCAATCTGCTGCGCCAGGAAGCGCACCAGGGCGTGCGGACTCTCCAGCTGCACCGAAGCCTCCTGCAGCAGTTCACCCAGATGCATCAGATCGGTCAGGCGACGTTCACCGTTCTCCGAGGCCAGCATATTCTCTGCCAGCTGCCGCCTGATCATCACGTCACGCAGCATCGGTAACACGCCGCGCTGATGCCACAGCTGCTGCCAGACGGCAAACTGCTCCACCAGCGCATCCCACTCGCGTTCATTCTGTGTCAGCGCGTCGAGCGTTGCTGCATCAATAGCAAAGATTGAGGTCGCCAGCGCGCTGCGCAGCAGACGTTCCTGCTCAGGTGCCTGTATCGCCTGCAGTAACCAGAGCAGTTCGCGCGCTTCCGGCGTGGTGTAGACGCTGTCCCGGCTGGAGAGATAGACCGAAGGAATCGACAGCGCATTCAGCGCGTCGCGGATTAAACCGGCCTCATTACGACTGCGCACCAGCACGGTGATATCGGAAGCCCGCACCGGCTGCAGCGCCTCGCCTTTGCCCAGGCGGGCGCGCCCCTGCTGTCCGGCCACCAGCCAGCGGCTGATATCGGCCGCACACTGCTGTGCCATAAACTGCTGGTAATCGCTGTTACCCACGCCCTCGCCAGGCTGCAGCCAGAACCGTAACGCCGGTTGCTGCTGCTCGTCAAAAATCAGTTTCAGCGACTGATTGGGCGCAGCAGGCTTAACTGGCTGAAAGGGGATCGCCGAGAACAGAAAAGGCGAATCGAGCTGAGAAAAGAGGCGGTTGACGCTCCCGACCATCTCAGGTGATGAACGCCAGTTGGTATCGAGCGTGTAGTGAGCGCTGACTTCGTTTCTGGCCCGCAGATAGGTAAAAATATCCGCACCGCGAAACGCATAGATCGCCTGCTTGGGATCGCCGATCAGAAACAGTGCCTGTTCAGGCTGATTAATATAGAGCGTGCGGAAGATGCGGTACTGCTGCGGATCGGTATCCTGGAATTCATCAATCAGGGCCACCGGGTAACGCGCCCGGATGGTTTCTGCCAGCAAAACGCCACCTGGCTGCTGCAGCGCTTCATCCAGTTTACTGAGCAGATCGTCGAAGCCTAACAGCGCACGTAACCGTTTCTCGCGCTGCACCGTAGCGCGCACATCGGTCAGCGCCTGCGCAATGATGACATCCCGCAGCGACAGCGGTTCTGCCATAAACTGATCGATCGCCTCAAACAGCGAATGACGCGGCGCTTCACCCTTTTTAGTTTTCTCCTCCAGCACCTGCTGTCCAAAGCGCTCCAGCTCTTTGGGCAACTGATAATCCAGCGTTTCGCTGCTGGCCCACTGCGTGACGCGGGCCACCCAGTTGGGCAGATGTTTACTGCTGTAGCTGCGCTTATCAACGCCCGATGCAGTGATAATGCCCTCAACATCGGCGCTGAGCGCCTGCCACTGCTGCTTGATGGCCTCGATGCGCGCCAGATTGCGTGCGTGGCGTGATGCCAGCGTCTCATCGGCGGCAGGCGGACGTTTCAGCCCCGGCGACTCCCCCTGCAGCCAGGGGCGCAGCGTGGTCAGCAGGCTGTCCGGCCCGCTCCACTCTGCGGCGATGATCCGTGCCACATCCAGACTCAGTGGATAGCACTGACGACGCCAGAAATCGGCGGCCGACTGCTTCAGCAGCGCCTGCTCATCTTCAATCAACTCCTGCTCGAACAGCATGCCCGACTCAAAGGCATTGAGATTCAGCATCCGCTGACAGAAGCCGTGAATGGTAAAAATGGCGGCTTCATCCATCTGCCGCTCGGCAGCCAGCAGCTGCGCGGCGGCCTGACTCAGATCCGGCATCTGCTCCAGCAGTAACTGGTGCATCGGATTGCTGCTTTTGCCGCGGATACAGGCCAGACGTAGCTGATGAATATTCTCGCGGATGCGCCCGCGCAATTCGGCGGTCGCGGCCTCGGTAAAGGTCACGACTAAAATTTCTTCGACAGAGAGCGGCCGGCTGTAGGCGTTTTCACCGCCCAGCCCCAGCAGCAGGCGCAGATAGAGCAGACCAATGGTAAAGGTTTTTCCGGTGCCCGCTGACGCCTCAATCAGCCGCTCGCCTCTGAGCGGCAGCGTTAAAGGATTCAGTGATACGGGAGGTAACTGCGTCATTGGGTCTCACTCTTTACCGGCAGCGACTGCTGCAGTTGTGCCACTTCACTCCAGGTTTTCCAGCCAGGCTGACGGGCAAACTCAACTTTGCCATTGCCGGTGCCTGCAATCTGCGAGGTCATCACCATGCCTTTATGTTCGATCACGGCCTGCCGGAAAAAGTCTGCCAGGCTCGCCGGGGTTAACCGCTGAACCTGCTCTGTCATTTTTTGCCGGGTATCAAATTGATCATTCTGCCGATCAAAGTCGCGGCTAAAGCGATCCGCTTCCTCAAAGAGCGTCTGAGGACGCTGCTGCAAATCATTGATCATCGCCTGCTGATACTGGGCAAAGTCTGCCTGGCTCATACTGCGCAGACGTTTTTCCGCCTGCGGGTAGAAGGCCTGATAGCGCTGCAACAGCCAGCCCGGTTGTTTGCTGTTACTTTGCAGCAGGAAGCCGATCCCCCACTGGCGACCCACAGGCATCTGGAAGGCAAAAACCGCGTAGCCGAGCTGCTCTTTGGTCCGCAGCTGATTGTAGAACCACGGCTGCACAATCTGGCTCAGCATGGAGCTGTGCGCCATGCTCTGATATTCACTGTATCCCAGTGGAACATAGAGCGCGGCAAGGGCGGAGTCGGTGCTGCTGCCTTTTTGTTGCAGGTTGGCTTTCAGCGGTTTTTTAATCGAGACATACTGACTATGCCAGTCGCGGGTCGCATGACTCTGCATCTGCTGTTTGAGCTCATGCCCCAGCTGCGTCACGCTGTCAGCACTGAGGTTGCCCACTACCAGCATCTCCGGCGTCGCGTCGCGGAACAGCGTATCGCGATAGTCAGTAACATCCTTAAGTGAGAGTGTGCTTACCAGCTTGCGGCGAGCCTCGCGCTGGGTATATGGCAGCTGCGACAGCAGTTGCATCGGCTGAATCGCCTGTTCAAACGCTTTGCCCTTTTCCGCCGCGTCCAGCCGCTCCAGATACCAGGATTTAGCCTGCTCCAGCTGCTGTTCTGTCGGCTGGAAAGTGGCATAACCTTCCACCAGTTTCTTCAGCAGTGTCGGCAGACGCTGGGTGAAGCCGTTGGCGCTGAACACCAGCCCTTCATCTTCACCCGTTGAGAAGCTGATGCCGCCCACTGAAGCCTGTGAATTTAGCTCGTCCAGCGCCAGGCTGGAAAGGTAGTCATTCAGGCCAAACAGCACCTGCTGACGGGCATCACTGATGGTGTGCTTATTGCGTAACGCCAGGGTGATCGCCGCTTTTGGCTCGCTGGCGTAATAACGACTGGGCATCCAGTAAATACGCATATCATCCTGGTTATCCAGTCTCACCGGATGCTGATACGTTTTGCCGTCTGACGGTAACAGGGTGAAGTCGTCCGGGATATAGGGGTTCAGCACGGGCATCGCCAGCGTAATCTGGCTGGCGCGCTGCTGCCAGTCTGCAAAGGTTTGTGGGGTGATCTTCTCAACCTGATAAGGCGCATCCACAAAATAGGCTTTTTTGTTGTGCGGCTCCTGCGGGCTGATGTACCAGATACGCGCATGCTGCGGGGTCATCTCTTCCAGCCGGGCATTAATCGCGGCGGCATCGTATTGATCCGCCAGATAGGGGGCATCCAGCGTATGTTCAACCGGTACGCGCAGCATGGTGTCGGCCAGCCATTCAATGTAATCCATATCGCGGGTAATTGAGGGATAGCGGAAGTCGAGCGCCAGCACATGCGAAACTTCATCGAAATAGCGCTTATCATCCCCCTGCTGACGCAGAAGATTGATGTAGCTGAATATCGCCGCCACGACCTGGTCGCGCTGCGCCAGCCCTTTATCAGTCAGTGACGCGGTAATCGCAAACACGCCGCTGTTACGCTCGGTCATTGGGTCAGCACCCGCATTCACCCCGTCGGCCAGCCCCTGTTTTTGCAACCAGTCAGTCAGCGTGTTTTTGCTGCGGTTACTGATTAAATAGCTGATCAGCGTGTCGGTTTTACTGCGGAACCGATCGCTGTTGTTGGCAATGCGGAATTCAATTTTGAGCTGCTTGCGCGGCTGAGCCGGAACGTAATGGATGATGATGCCCTGCTGCGCATCGGTCACCACCGGCACCGTAATCTCCGGCACGCTGGCGTCATGATTTTGTACCCGGCCAAAGGTTTTAGCCGCAATCGACGCCATCTCCGGCAGCGGTTTGTTGCTGTAGATCACCGCTTTCATCAGATTGGCGGAGTAATGCGTATGATAAAAGTCCTGCAGCGCCTGGTGCAGTTTGCTGCCTGGCTTATCTTTCAGGGTCTCAAGATTGCCGCCCGAAAAACGTGACGCCGGATGCGCCGGGTTCAGGGTTTCTGCGCCGACCTGGGCCATACGCAGGCCATCGCGCGAGCGCGCCATGGTCAGCTCGGCATTCACGGCGTGGCGCTCGCGGTCAGCGTTAACCGGATCCAGCAGCGGCTCAGCCACCGCATCCGCCAGGCGATCAACCGCCGGTTCCAGCGCGTCATTTTCCACTTCCAGATAAAAGGCGGTGCGGTAGGAGGCTGTGCTGGCGTTGTGGCTGCCGCCATGTTTTTTCAGGAATTCAGCCAGGTTGTCGGGCTGCGGGTAGTGCTTTGAACCCATCAGCACCATATGCTCAAGGTAGTGCGCCAGTCCCGCCTGCTGATCGGGATCGTCCAGCGATCCTATCGGCAGCGTCAGCGCCGCCAGCGATTTCGGTGCCACAGGATCGGAAACCAGTAACACCGTCATCCCATTATCAAGCCGGATAGCCTGATAGTGGCGGGGATCCTGTTCACTTTTGCGAATAGTGTCGTTAACCGGCTGCCAGCCTGATGATGCCTGCTCCTGCGCCTGCGCTGTGCAAGCCATCAGGCTTAACATTAGCGCCGCTATCCAGCGTGCGTGTACCCGCATGTAAACCCCTCTCGTTTCCCGATAAACCGCCAATGTCGGACGCGGCGGCTCAAAGCAGAGCAAAATTTCTGTGTAATGAGTCAGTCAGCAAAAACGCCTTCTGATCGGCTATTCATCATCCTGATGTGCAGCCAGTACCGGTAAATACCAGCGCTGTGCCGCCTCAGTTATCTGCTGTAGTTGTGGCTCATCCAGCACCCGGCAAAGACGTTGCAGATAGGGATCGCTGCCTTCACCCTCAAGCTGATAGTTGCCTGACCAGGCCGTCAGCAGGCGATTACGCGCCTTAAGCTGGGTTGCCTCATCAGTCAGTAACTGCTGACTTTTTTTGTCGTAGCTGGCGGTCAGCCATGCGCCGCCACTTTTGTTAAGCAGCATCAGCGGCTGACGCATACCCGCGAGATACCCCGTGACATACTCATTCAGCGCAGCAATCGCCTCTGCCTGCGGCACAGCAAGGAAGCACCAGCGGCTCTGCTGCCGGCCAAACATCCGGCTGCTGCCGGTGCCGCCCAGCGCGCAGTAGACCAGATGTTCCAGCCAGAGTAGCAGTCCGTCGTTCATGTTGAGTACGCCAGGCCGCCAGCGCAGCAATCCATCACTCTGAACCTGCGTCAGCCACCCGGTTAAGCTGACCTGCTCCAGTTGCAGATTCACTTCCCAGCTCTCGCCGTCGCTGCGCTGGGTGACCACTTCTGCCGCTACTTCCTGCATCTCATCGCGCTGCGCCTGCCAGAACAGCTCACCGAACGCGCCATAAGGCAGATTACCGGCCGCACGATGGTGCGCATAAAGCCGCTGAGTATCCTCGCCTTCGACCAGGGCATTCAGCAACTGCGCGTTAATCTGATAACGCTCAAGATTGTCGAGCGCAAACGGCTCGCTGTCGGGCAGTTCGTTCTCCTCCAGCCAGAAACTCACGCCAAGCCGCTGGTGGAACCAGGCCCGGACCGGATGTCGCCAGAAGCGCAGGAACGCCTCCAGCGTCAGCGCGTCAATTAACGGCGCCTCCAGCGGCTGCACAAAATCGGGCTGCGGCTGCCCCGCGCCTCGCGCAGCAGGCAGCCACTCACGGGCGAAACTTTGCAGTCTGGCAGCAGGCTGGAAATTCTCGGCGGCAAACGGCATCCGGCTGTGCAGGTGCTGCAGGTGCATCCGCACCCGTTCGGCACTCTCATCCAGCTCAAGATGGCCATCACCGTCCAGATAAAAACTCTGTCCAATGTAATCCAGCAGTTCTGTGACCAGCACCGAGGGGTAGCGTTCCGTATTATCCTGAATCGCCCGGCCGATATAACTGATATAGAGCTGCTGCTGCGCCGAAATCATCGCCTCCAGGAAGAGATAGCGGTCATCATCGCGGCGACTGCGGTCGCCTTTGCGGGACTGCTGCTGCATCAGATCAAAACCTAACGGTGCTAAAGTACGGGGATAGACGCCGTCGTTCATGCCCAGCAAACAGACCAGCTGAAAAGGAATGGAGCGCATTGGCATCAGGGTACAGAAGTTAATCTGCCCCGCCAGGAAACGCTGACTGATGCGCTGTTGATCAAGCCGGCTACGCAGATCATCGCGCAACAGCGCCACCGGAATCGCCTCTTCAAACCGCGCATCCATGCCATATTCAATCAATTGCTGCCACTGCTCTTCCACCAGCAGCAAGGCGGCCTCGGTTTCTGCATCGGGGCTGAAAAAGGCATTGAGCAGTTCCCGGCACATGGGCAGCCAGGCCGCCAGTGGCCGGGGTTCGGCAAGCAGCTGCCGCCAGTGATTAAGCCGGGAGAGCAGCTCGGCCAGATGTCCCGCCAGCTCCCCCACCAGACCACCCGACTCGTCATAAGGCAGAATTCCTTCCCAGTCACCGTTGTGGCTCTCCATCGCATAACCCAACAGCATACGCTGCAGGCCAAAGCGCCAGGTGTGCTGGCCGGTAACCGGAAGTGACAGGGCTTCTACGCTGGCATCATCCAGCCCCCAGCGTACCCCCGATTCGCTGACCCAGCGCCGCAGTAAACGTAGGCCGCTTTCATCAATGGCGAAGTGGGAAGCGAGCGCCGGGACATCGAGCAGCGCCAGCACATCCTCCGAGACAAAACGGCTGTCCGGCAGTGCCAGCAGATGCAAAAACGCCACAATGGCCGGATGAGCCTGACTGGCACGGCGATCTGAAATCGCAAACGGCAGATAGCGATCGGCAGGTGCATTGGCGAACACCGCCTGAATAAAAGGGGCGTAGGCGTCGATATCCGCCACCATGACGATGATGTCACGTGCTTTCAGCGTCGGATCGGCCTCCATCATTGCCAGCAGATGATCCTGCAACACTTCAACTTCGCGCTGGGCACTGTGGCAGACCTGCACCGCAATTGACCGATCCTCCGGATCCAGGCAGCGCTTCTGATCGCTGTGTGCCAGTTCCGCCGCATTCAGTCCGATGATGGCGTTATCCTGCAGATTGAGAAGATCGTGCTGCATACAGTGCAGCAGGTTGTCCGGCTCCACATCGACAAAAGCATCAATGTCATCGTTTGACTCCATCTGGCTCAGCAGAAACAGGTTGTCACGCCCCAGCTTGCCCCAGGAGGCGAGCAAAGGGTTGGTCAGTTGCTGTTCACCAGCGTCGTTAAACAGCGCCGGTGCCTGCTCTGCATCCCGGAAGAGTCCGCGTGATTCATCAGCACCATGACGTCGGCGCTGACGACTTTGCAGTTTCGCCAGAAACGCATAATCCTGAATATCGCCCCAGTAATCGCGGCAGGGATTGGTGAACAGCAGATGGATATCGATGTGACGTCCCAGCGCCTGCAACGCCTGCAGATAGACCGGCGGCAGCGCAGAGATGCCACAGATAAAGACCCGTTTGGGCAGATTTTCCGGCGTGCTTTTCGCCTGATCCAGCGTCTGGATAAATCGCGCATAGAGGTTGGCGCGGTGCCATTCAGGCTGGCGCAGGGCCTGGGTATAACTCACCAGATCACGCCACAGGGCAGCCTGCCAGCGCTGCGCCTCGCCCAGCCCCTCAATGGTTTCGCCACGCTCCCAGCTGTTGAGCCAGTCGGCACGATAGACCAGATACTGGTCGAACAGATCGGCCACACGTGAGCTGAGCTGAAACAGTTTACGCTTGTCGCCGTCGTCATGGAGATAGTGGCGTAAAGAGGTAAACTCTTCATGCTTCAGCATCTCCGGCAGCCGGTGCATCAGCTTCCAGCCCATGCTGGCCTTACTGAAAGCACTTTCTACCGGGATATCGGGCAGTACGCGGACGAACATCTCCCAGATAAAACTGGCAGGCAGCGGGAATTCGATATTGGCAGCAATACCAAAGGTTTGCGCCAGCTCCATCTGCAGCCACTGCGCCATACCCGGACTCTGCACCAGCACCATTTCTGAGGCGAAAGGATCATCAAGAGGGTCATGTTTAATCACCGCAGCAGCCAGAATCTTCAGCACATCAAGCTGATTTGAGTGATAAACGTGAAACATGAAAACTCCTGTGATAACTCAGAACGTGACTGCGGTATTGCGGCTCTGTCACTTTACCGCGTATCGCGGTTGAAACCCATCAAAAGGGCGACCGGGAAGAGTTAACATCGCAGCCGCGTCAGGGTGGCACGGCGCTGATAAGGTCCCGTCACGTCAGCCCGATCCAGGGTGCAGCCTGAAGGACTGCTCTGCTGTTGCAGTATTGAAGTCCAGCCGGGACTCTCATGTCCCATCAGTTGCTGCTCAGCCACCCGCCATGCTTCACGCTGATACCACTGCTGGCTGAATCCCAGTGCCAGTGCGCGATGATAGTGCAACAGCGTGCTGCTGCTTAATGCCATTAACAGCAGAGCAAACAACACTTCCGGCAGGCTGAATCCACCGCGCTTACTGGCAGGTGGCCGGGGGCGTGAGCGGGCAGTAATCGATCCAGCCGTGCGGCAACGCGGTAATCTGATTGCCCCGTAACCGTACCCACTGCCAGACCGCCATACCACTGCCGCTGGCCTCCCCTTTAAGCAGACCTTCATCCTTTTCACCTCGTTGTAAACAGCTGCGCCAGCCCTGGCGATCATCCTGCTGACAGCTGGCCGCCTCACTGGCTGACCAGCTCAGGGAGAAGCCCCATTGCAGCGCAGACTGCGCCCGCCAGAAACCCTGAATAAACTGCTGCTCATCCGCCAGCAGTCGCATTCCCTGCTCAGACATCTTACGGCTGGCATGCAGCGTAAAGCTGCCAATGACCATAATCATCAACACCATGCCCAGAGCGCTGCTGCCTCGCTGCTTCACAGGTTATCTGCCTCAACCCAGCTCTCCACCGTTTCAAGCCAGCGTCCGGCCCGTGCCTGCAGCACTATCCTGACCTGCGTACCCTGCTGGCTGACGCTGAACTGCTCCAGCGTCATAAACGCGGGATCGGAGAGCCGCTCCCAGCCCGCTGACTGACACTGGTCAACACCTCGCTGCATCTCAAGCTGCTGTTGTCGCAGGCGATAACCGTAATAGTCACTCTCTGCATAGCTCACCCCTTCCCATTTACCGTTGCTGTTCTCATCCCAGCGCAGAAGCAGGCAGTTCTCTCTGATTTGCAGCGCCTCACTGCCACACTCACCGTGACAATAACCGGCACGCCGCACCGCTTTTTCCAGTGTCGCCATCATCTGCTGTAACTCCTGACGCAGCTGCGCCCGTTGCATCACGCCGGCGTTCTCTGCCAGCAGCAGCGGCAGAAAACGGCCAGCACTTAACATCACGACGGCGCTGATTGCTAAGGCGATCAGCATCTCCAGCAGGCTGAATCCGGCGACTTTCAACGGCACGTCTCCTCATCCGTCATGCAGAGGCGAATACGGGCTCTGGCCGAGATAATCAGCCGCATTCGTCCGGCGCTGTTACCCAGCTCAATGCTACCCGCCCGGGCCACATTACGTCGGCCATAGAAGCCCGGTTCACCCCGGATGCCATAGAGCGAAACGCCAGCGTGCGGCGCCACGAATTGCAGCCGTTTTCGGCTATCACATCCTGCAACGGGGAGGCTTCCGGCACCGATGCACCAGGGATCGCCAGGCCGTGACCATAAAACCAGATCGCTATTTTGCCGGTTGGCCTGGGCACGCAGCCGAAGCAGGAATCCCTGCAGTTGCTGGGCGCTGTCGCGCAGTTGCTGCCGCTGTTGCCAGCGCTGCCAGCCATGCAGCGCGGCAAGACTCAGCATGCCGGCAATCACCATCACCAGCAGCAGTTCCGGCAGGGTAAAACCGCGTAAGTGTGCTGTTTTCATAGCGTCAGAATGCGGGTGATGAACAGATGAAACAAGGCGCGATTTGGCAGGCTGGCAAGCACGTCGCAGAGAATCTTCCCCAACAGCATGAATTGGCAGAAGCGTGCGAGCGTTGCCGCAGATTTACCGGTTTGCGGGCAAAAAAAAGCCCCGGCGATGAAGCCAGGGCGTTATCTTTTATCGCGAATCAGATGGCGACAGGGGCTTTGATCGCGGGATGCGGATCGTAGCCTTCAATCTCAAAATCTTCGAACTGATAGTCAAACAGCGACGCCGGTTTGCGTTTGATAACAAGTGATGGCAGCGGACGCGGTTCGCGGGTCAGCTGCAGGCGCGCCTGCTCCAGATGGTTACTGTAGAGGTGGGTATCACCGCCGGTCCAGACAAAGTCGCCCACCTGCAGATCGCACTGCTGCGCCACCATATGTACCAGCAACGCATAGCTGGCGATGTTAAACGGCAGGCCCAGGAAGATGTCGCACGAGCGCTGATAGAGCTGGCAGGAGAGTTTGCCGTCCGCCACGTAGAACTGGAAGAACGCGTGGCAAGGAGCCAGCGCCATCTCGCTCAGCTCGCCGACGTTCCAGGCAGAAACGATAATCCGGCGTGAGTCGGGATCGCGCTTCAGCTGCTCCATCACCTGGCTTAGCTGGTCAATCTCCTGGCCGCTGGCCGTTCCCCAGCTGCGCCACTGTTTGCCATACACCGGGCCGAGATCGCCATTCTCATCCGCCCACTCATCCCAGATGGAGACGTTGTTATCTTTGAGATAACCGATGTTGGTATCACCTTTCAGAAACCACAGCAGCTCATGAATAATCGAGCGGATATGACATTTCTTGGTGGTGACCAGCGGAAAACCATCCTGCAGATTGAAACGCATCTGGTGACCAAAAATTGAAAGCGTACCGGTGCCGGTACGGTCAGCTTTTGGCGTGCCTTCGTGCAGCACATGTTGCATTAAATCCAGATACTGTTTCATTTTTCCTCGCGAAATTGTGGCTGCGGGCGACGACGATACGCCCAGATCATCATAATAATACCGGCAATAATCATCGGCACAGAGAGGATCTGTCCCATACTGATTCCGCCTTCAAACAGGCCAAGCTGGGCATCCGGCTGGCGGAAGAACTCAACGATAATACGGAAGGCGCCATAGCCAATCAGGAACAGGCCAGAGACGCTGCCCATCGGGCGTGGCTTACGAATAAACAGATTCAGGATGATGAACAGCACTATCCCTTCCAGCACCAGTTCGTAGAGCTGCGAAGCATGACGCGGCAGCACGCCGTAGGTGTTGAGCAGCGCCTGGTATTGCGGATTGGTGGCGGCCAGCGCGACATCTTCGCTGCGGGAGCCAGGGAACAGCATGGCATAGCGGAAGCCCGGATCGACACGGCCCCAGAGCTCACCGTTAATGAAGTTGCCGAGACGACCGGCACCCAGACCGAACGGGATCAGCGGCGCGATGAAATCAGCCACCTGGAAGAAATTACGTCGGGTGCGGCGGGCAAAGACCAGCATGACGACAATCACCCCGATGAGGCCACCGTGGAACGACATGCCGCCATCCCAGACTTTAAACAGATAGAGTGGATTTTCCAGGAACAGCGGTAAGTTGTAGAACAGCACATAGCCGATGCGTCCACCCAGGAAGACCCCCAGGAAACCGGCATAAAGCAGGTTCTCCACTTCCTCTTTTTTCCAGCCGCTGCCCGGCTGATTGGCGCGGCGGACAGCCAGCCACATGGCGAAAACAAAGCCCACCAGATACATCAGACCGTACCAGTGAAGCGAAACCGGTCCAATCGAGAAGATCACCGGATCGAACTGCGGAAATGCAATATAGCCGTTATTCATCATTCACCGTCTATTTTTCAACCCTGAAAAGGGGTGTTGTCAGGCACATAAATTAAGGCTGCGCATCATAGCACAGCCGGTTTTGTGAATTGTCCCGCAAATGTAAACGCGGATAACGCCCAGAGTCTGACCCGTCAGGCGTACATTGTTGCAGCCAGACTGGTCACGGACAGCGCGCAACAACCGGAGCGTACACGTAGTACGTGAGGATTACTCGCTGTGCTCGCCCCTTCAGGGCCGCCCTGACGGGCGTTCAGGTTGCTAAAGCAGCCTGTGTGAGCACTGCCCGGGGCCAGAATGGCAAATAAAATAGCCTGACCCGTCAGGCGTACATTGTTGCAGTCAGTCTGGTCATTTACAGCGCGCAACAACCGGAGCGTACACATAGTACGTGAGGATTACTCGCTGTGCTCGCCCCTTCAGGGCCGCCCTGACGGGCGTTCAGGTTGCTAAAGCAGCCTGTGTGAGCACTGCCCGGGGCCAGAATGGCAAATAAAATAGCCTGAAGTGGCGCTTAGCGACCGCCGCGGATCAATCCACCCAGCCCGCGACGCTCCATAAAGGTCGAGACCAGATGACGAACCTCGGTGGCGGTATGAGCATTCATACCCTGCTCGCTGAGTTGCTGCGCTTCTTCGTGATCCAGATGGCGCAGCAGGTATTTCACCCGTGGTACGTTTTTGCCGTTCATGCTGAGATGGTGATACCCCAGCCCGACCAGCAGCGCCACGCACATTGGATCGCCAGCCATTTCACCACACAGGCACAATTCCAGATTGGCCAGACGGGCTTCCTGCGCAATCGTATTCAGTGCACGCAGCATCGCCGGATGCAGCGAGTCGTAGAGATTGGCCACGCGGGTGTTGTTGCGATCCACCGCCAGCAGATACTGGGTCAGATCGTTGGTGCCAACCGAGACAAAATCGACCCGCGACGCCAGATGCGGGATCATAAACAGCATCGACGGCACTTCAATCATGATGCCGATGCGCGGCGCGGGGATCGTATAGCCCAGCATCTCTTCGACTTCGCGTCCTGCGCGATCGATCAGCTTTTTCGCTTCGTCGATCTCATCGATATGGCTGATCATCGGCAGCAGAATACTGAGGTTGCCGGATGCGGCGTTAGCACGCAGCATCGCGCGCACCTGCACCAGGAAAATTTCCGGCTGGTCAAGCGTCAGGCGGATGCCGCGCCAGCCCAGACAGGGATTCTCTTCACTGATAGGCATGTAGGGTAGCTGTTTATCTGCCCCCACATCCAGGGTACGCAGCGTCACAGGCTTGTTGTGAAACAGCTGTAACATGCCCTGATACTGTGCCACCTGCTCCTCTTCCGACGGGAAGCCGTTCTGCAGCATAAACGGGATTTCGGTGCGGTAGAGACCGATGCCATCCACCCAGTTGCCCAGCGTCTGCTCATGCTCCGGGCTTAAGCCGGCATTCAGCATCACCTGCACGCGCTCGCCACTTTTCAGCTCACCGGGCTGATCGACCACGCCTTCCGCCATTTTGCTCAGCGCATTCTCTTCGCTGATCAAACGCTGGTACTCCTGCACCAGCACCGGCTCGGGATCGATCAACAGCTCACCGCGATACCCATCGACGATCAGCAAACGTTTGTTGAGCTGATGGGGCTGGATATCAGCGCCCATGACCGTCGGGATCCCCATCGCGCGCGTCAGAATCGCCGCATGGGAGTTGGCTGCGCCGTCACGCACCACCACGCCCGCCAGCCGCTCATGCGGCAGCTCAGCTAAGGTGGTGGCGGTCAGCTCATCGGCCACCAGCACAAAGCGTTCCGGCCAGGCATTGGTGCCGACCAGCGTATCGTCAAGGTGAAACAGCAGGCGCTGACCCAGCACCCGCAGATCGCCTGCGCGTTCACGCAGGTAGGTGTCCGTCAGGCTGGCAAACTGTTCAGCAAACTTCTCGATCACCTGTTTCACTGCCCATTCGGCGACCGATCCGCGTTCGATCTCATCGAACAGATCTTTTTTCAGTCGGGCATCGGTTAACAGGTGAGAGTAAAGGTCGAAAATGGCCGCACTCTCTTTCTGAGCGCTGGCGCTGAAGCGTTTACTGAAGCGACGAAATTCACTGGTGGCTTCACTCATGGCGAGCGACAGACGCTCACGTTCGCGATGAACATCCAGCGTTGAGGCAGCCGAAACCTGATCGAGCAGTGGCTGCGTCTCATCTACCCAGCCCGGTGCCACCGCCACGCCAGGCGCAGCTGCAATCGCGCGCACCCGCGTCTGCCGGAACTGACCAAACAGCTGAGCCATCTGCGACTGCGACAGCAATGCCGCCATCTGGGTGGCAAGGGTGACCAGAAACGACTCTTCGCTTTCATCAAACTGACGGTGCTCGCGCTGCTGTACCACCAGCACGCCCAGTAACTGGCGACGGCTGATAATCGGCACGCCGAGGAAGGAGCGGTAGCGCTCCTCTTTCACTGCGGGGATATATTTAAAGCTGGGATGACTCTGGGCGTCAGCAAGGTTAATCGGTTCGGCCAGACGGCCCACTAAACCGACGATCCCCTCGTCAAACGCCAGGGTCACGGTGCGGCCACGCGGTTTTTTAAGTCCGCGCGTCGCCATCAGGTAGTAGCAGTGACGATCGTGGTCGGCGAGGTAAACGGAACAGACTTCCGTATCCATCGCCAGACAGATCTCATTAACCAGGATGTCGAGTGCTTCATTGAGACGCGGCGCACTCGCCACTTTTTCTACAATTTCGCGCAACTGAGTGAGCATAAAGGGCGTGGCCTATCCTCTCTTACGTCGATGGGCAGGATTATTTCGCTGCCCCGCACTCTCCTGCATAGACATCACCACGCCAGCGAATTCCTTCATCACCCGACGATAAACGTCGCGCTTAAAGGAGACAACCTGACGCACCGGATACCAGAAACTGACCCAGCGCCAGCCATCGAACTCGGGCGTGCTGCTGTGCTGCACATTGATATCCGCGTCATTACACATTAACTGCAGAAGAAACCACTTTTGTTTCTGGCCGATACATACCGGCTTTGTGTCCCAACGCACCAAACGTTTTGGCAACTTGTAACGTAACCAGTTACGGGTAGAAGCAAGTATTCGAACATCTTTCCGGTGTAATCCGACTTCTTCGAACAGTTCGCGATACATCGCCTGTTCTGCGGTTTCACCGGGATTGATGCCTCCCTGAGGAAATTGCCAGGAGTGCTGTCCAAAGCGCCTGGCCCATAACACTTGTCCCTGCCGGTTACAGATTACGATACCAACATTCGGGCGGTAGCCATCATCATCGATCACCGGACTACCTCAAAGCAAAATTTGAATGAGCTGATTGTTTCACACTCCTTACAGGCGGTAAACCACTGGATTCATGGGGGGTTAAGCCATCATCGCCGGGATAACTCACAGAAAATGGCAAAGTTATAAACAATGACCGAGAAAAAGATCGATCTTATTCACCTTTTCTGTGGATAGCTTTGTGCAGAACGCGGGAGTTATCTGAATAACCTTTTCCGTGCGCGCTGAAGAGCCAAAATGAGCCAGCAACACATCCATCTGATTTTTAATGAAATTAAATCGAAAACCTTACCGGTAAATCTTTTATAAACAGTGAATATTTTCATGGCAACTGACAATTGCTTAAAATATAAGCACACTGCTTTTTATCCACAGATAATCGCTCAGGGTTAGGCCAGAGCGGCGAAATTATGGCCAGATCGTGAAAAGTCAAGGCTGTAAATGGAACCAGTACCGCACTCAGACGGTGGTTATCCCATTTTTCTGTGGATAACCGGGCTGGAGATCCTGTTCATTGTTGCGGGTAAGCTGGGATAACCCTGAAGCACCTGGGGCGGCGAGCGTGCAATCCGCTAAAAAAAGCACGATCTATCATGTTATTATCGATCCCTGACGCGGATTATTTATGTGAGAAACGTGAGTCACCTGCTGCTGTACAAATTTTAATCATTGCGAGTGTTCACCATGAGTTACCAGCCAGGACCACCTGAAGATGAAGCCAGCCTGCTGGCACGCGCGCAGGATTTAGCCGGTTTAACCCTGGAAACCCTGGCCGCGCGCGCCGGTCTGCCCATGCCTGCGGATCTCAAACGCGACAAGGGCTGGGTCGGCATGCTGCTGGAGTGGCATCTTGGTGCCAGCGCAGGCAGCAAAGCGGAGCAGGACTTTGCCCATCTGGGTATCGAACTGAAAACTATCCCGATTGATGCGCAGGGTAAGCCGCTGGAAACCACCTTTGTCTGCGTGGCACCTCTGACCGGCAACAGCGGCGTGACCTGGCTCACCAGCCATGTGCGCCACAAGCTGGCGCGGGTATTGTGGATCCCGGTTGAAGGCGGACGTGAGATTCCGCTGCGGGAACGCCGTGTCGGCGCGCCGCTGTTATGGAGCCCCGATGCGGAAGAAGATGAGATGCTGCGGCAGGACTGGGAAGAGCTGATGGATATGATTGTGCTGGGTCGCGTAGAGCAGATTACCGCGCGACATGGTGCCTGGCTGCAAATACGGCCCAAAGCCGCCAATAGCAAAGCGCTGACAGAAGGAATCGGCGATCAGGGCCAGCCAATCATGACGCTGCCGCGCGGTTTCTACCTGAAGAAAAGCTTCACCGGGCCCCTGCTGGCGCGTCATTTTCTCCTCTGAACGTCGCCACCCGCGTTGATGTGTCGCAATTTTGTGGGAGATCGGCGAAATGAATGCGTATAATCGCCGTTTACTTTTCGTTTAGGATTAAATGTCGGTATGTTTGAGTGGATTTCCGATCCCAACGCCTGGCTGGCGCTGGGCACCCTGACCATCCTTGAGGTGGTGCTGGGTATTGATAACATCATTTTCCTGTCGCTGGTGGTCGCTAAACTGCCAAAACACCAGCAAGCCAGCGCACGTCGCATTGGTCTGATGGGCGCGATGCTGATGCGTCTTGGCCTGCTGGCTTCTATCGCGTGGGTAGCCCGTCTGACTAACCCGCTCTTTACGCTGATGGATCATGCGTTCTCGGCGCGCGATCTGATTCTGCTGTTTGGCGGACTGTTCCTGCTGTGGAAATCGAGCATGGAGATCCATGAAACGATCGAAGGCAGCGAAGGCGAACACAACACCCGCGTCCATTCCTTCCTGGGTGCGATTGTGCAGATCATGATGCTCGACATTATTTTCAGCCTCGACTCGGTGATCACGGCCATCGGCCTCTCCGATCATCTGTTCATTATGATGGCGGCGGTGGTTATTGCCGTGCTGATGATGATGTTCGCTGCGCGCGCGATCGGTGAGTTTGTTGACCGCCATCCGTCAGTGAAAATGCTGGCTCTCTCTTTCCTGATTCTGGTCGGTTTCACCCTGATCCTGGAGAGTTTTGCGGTCCACGTACCAAAAGGTTACATTTATTTCGCTATGTTCTTCTCAATGGCGGTTGAGTGTCTTAACCTGATGCGCAGTAAGAAAAAGCACGCCTGATAAAGTCAAGGGCGAGCCTGCTCGCCCGGTTATTTTCAGATTCATACGATTAACCCTGCCGGCAAAACCATTTATTACTACACTGTTTGCACTTGACCATTTGTGAGGATTAGGCGTGATGAAAGGGTTGGCAGGAGTAGCACTGGTGATGGTAACCGCCGCATTCTTAAGTGGATGCAGTTCTGATTATGTCATGGCGACCAAAGATGGCCGGATGATCATGACCGAAGGCAAGCCGAGCATTGATAAAGAGACCGGCCTGGTGGAGTACACTGACCAGACGGGTCATATGGTGCAGATTAACAGCGATGAGGTTTCTACGATCATTGAACGTTAAGTGCCCGATTTAATCACCTGCCACCGATTCCCGGCTGGCAGGTGATTTCCCCGACTTTTCCCCCTTCCTTCCCCGCCATTGCTCGCGCTATAGTCCCTGAGGACACAACATTCCATTCCATAAAGAAAAGGAAGCTGGCAATGCACTATCATCGTATTCCCCACAGCACGCTGGAAGTGAGTCAGCTGGGGTTGGGCACCATGACGTTTGGCGAACAGAACAGCGAAGCCGACGCCCATGCTCAACTGGATTTAGCTATCCGTTCCGGCATCAACTTTATTGATACTGCCGAGATGTATCCGGTGCCCCCGCGTCCGGAAACCCAGGGTCTGACCGAACAATATATTGGCAGCTGGCTTAAACAGCGCGGCAGCCGCGACAAAATCATTCTTGCCAGTAAAGTGGCCGGGCCTTCACGTGGCAATGATGCGTCGATTCGCCCGGATATGGCGCTGGACCGTAAAAACATCCGCGCAGCACTCGATGCCAGCCTGAAACGCCTGAATACTGACTACCTTGACCTCTACCAGCTGCACTGGCCACAGCGTCAGACCAACTATTTTGGCAAGCTTGGCTATCAGTACAGCGAAACCACTGCTCAGGTGACGCTGCTGGAGACGCTGGAAGCGCTGACCGAACAGGTGCGCGCTGGTAAGATCCGCTATATCGGGGTGTCGAACGAAACCGCGTGGGGCGTGATGCGCTATCTGCAGCTGGCGGAGAAGCATGAGCTGCCGCGCATTATCAGCATTCAGAATCCCTACAGCCTGCTGAACCGCAGCTTTGAAGTGGGTCTGGCCGAAATCAGCCAGCATGAAGGCGTAGAGCTGCTGGCGTATTCCAGCCTGGCGTTTGGAACGCTGAGCGGCAAATACCTGAATGGCGCGCAGCCTGCGGGCGCACGCAACACGTTGTTCAGCCGCTTTACCCGCTACAGCGGTGAGCAGTCACAAAAGGCGATTGCCGAATATGTGGCACTGGCTCAGCAGCATCAGATTGACCCGTCGCAGATGGCCCTGGCCTATGTGCGTCAGCAGCCGTTTGTGGCCAGCACGCTGCTGGGCGCCACCACGCCTGAACAGTTGCAGATCAATATCGACAGCTTCAATCTGACCTTAAATGCAGAGATTCTGGAAGGCATTGAGGCGATCCACCGTCGTTATACCTATCCGGCTCCCTGAGCGCTCTGTTGCCAGCTGCCGCGTGGCGGCTGGCATCACTTACAGGTCGCGATAATAGAGTTTTACCGGCTTAGCGGGATACTCCAGCGCTTCGCCCTGTGGCAGCCAGCCATAACGTTCGTAGTAGCCCCCAAACGTTGACCATAACCACAGCCGTGGATAGCCCTGTGCCTGCGCATAGGCGATGACATGCTGCTGCAGTGCTTCACTGACACCTTTGCCGCGCACCGACTCATCAATATAGAGCGCCGCCAGCCAGGGGAAAAGATCCTGACGGCTGATCAGGTCGCAGCGCCAGAATCCCACCGTGCCGACTGCCCTGCCCGCCTCCACGGCAACGAAAGTCACCGGAAAATCAGCACCGATAAGGCTGCTGTTCACCACACTGGCAAAGAACGCCCGGCTGGTGGCTTCACCAAATGCGCGCCACTGCCAGTCGATGATCTGATCGGCAAATTGGGGGGCATCGCTGAGCGATACAATCTCAATCACATCAGTTTCCCCTGAAAGATCGGGACTGAATCAAACAGGTAGCCATCAAAGTCAGGCGCATCGGCGTCGGAAAGCTCCAGCAGCGTATTCTTGACGTTCTCAAGGTGCTGCCAGGTGGATTGCCAGGCCCCCATCACATCACGCCGACGCAGAGCGGCCAGGATTGTCTGGTGATCGCCGAGCCACTTCAGGCGATAGGCGCGGGTTTCAAACTGCGGGCGCAGCTGCTGCCAGAGCGGGCTGCTGTCATGATGTCGCCAGATACTGGTGACGGTATCGAGCAGCATCTGGTTCTGACTGGCACCCGCCAGCAGCAGATGAAACAACTTGTCGTTGTCCTGACTGCTGTCGTTGGCGGCGATAGCACGCTGCTCCTGTTCCAGCGTTCGGCGCAGATTTTCAATGTCCGCTTTGGTCGCCATTTTTGCGGCAAAGGCTGCAATATTGCTCTCCAGCAACTGACGTGCCTGTAGCATTTCAAACGGGCCAACGTCGCTGCGGAAGAAGGCCTCTTCTTCATCATCACTGGCGGAAGGAATACGCATCACATAGACGCCGGAGCTCTGGCGGATATCCACCGTACCTTCCAGCTCCAGCATCAATAATGCCTCGCGCACGATGGTCCGGCTGACGCCCCAGGTTTCAGCCAGCTGACGTTCAGGCGGCAGGCGCGATCCCACCGGATAGTGCCCGTCACAGATCTGCTGACGCAGGTGCTGACCAATTTCCTGATACTGCTTTTTTTCTTGCGGCGCTTCGGCTTTGTCCACACTGTCACCCTTTGCAATCAATGCGCTAACGGCATTGCCGCGGTTCCCTGCGCGACAATGCCCGCGAACCGGAGAGGCTGGCTCGCAAACTGGGGCTCAGTGTATCAAAGCCAGCGCCTGATCGAGTACCTTTGCACCATTCAGCGTGCCGTAAGCAACCGTATCGATCACCGCGATGGGCAACTGATAGCTGTCGGTGAGTTTTCTGTTCTCCTCCAGTTTGAAGCGCACCTGTGGCCCCAGCAGCACGACCACCACCTCGTTGCCGTAGTTTTGCAGCTCTTCACGCAGATTTTGCTCCGGAATGGCGTAGATCTGAAATGCCAGTCCGCGAGCGGCAGCCTCCTTTTCCATCCGCGTCACCACCATTGAGGTCGACATGCCCGCAGCACAGGCCAGAACAATTCGTTTCATGCTCGTTTCCTCGCGTTATTTCGGCTCATCATCAAGCCACAGGGTAAATTGCTGCGTGTCGCGCAGCGTACGGAACCAGTGGGCAGATTTCTTCATACGGCGCTGACGCTGCTTATCTAAGTCGATTTCGATAAGACCATAGCGATTTTTAAAGGCATTCATTGGCGAGACATTGTCGGTAAACGCCCACAGCATGTAGCCCTGACAGTTAATACCCGCCTGACTGGCGCGTATCGCCTGATGCAGGTGCTCGCTGATAAACGCGATGCGGTAATCGTCCTGAATCTCCCCGTCGGCATTTTTGAACTGCGCTTCGTTCTCAATTCCCATACCGCTTTCCGCCACAAACCACGGGATATTGCCGTACTCATCGCGCATCCGCTGCGCCATATCCCAGATAATTTCAGGCTGAATTTCCCAGCCGCGTGAAGGGTTCATCCGCCGCCCCGGCAGTTCAAAGTGTTCGTAATACCAGGCGGGATGAAAGGGCGTCTCGGGATGCCAGGCGCGGGACGGTGCCTTCACGCGATGCGGATAGTAGAGATTAAGCCCGACTTCATCGATGGTATTGGCGGCAATAATCGCCAGCTCTTCCGGAGTGGTTTCCCACTCAATCTGATGCTTATCAAGCAGCGCCAGCAGCTCCGCCGGATACTCGCCTTTAATGGCGGGATCGAGAAACACCCGGTTGTAGAACAGGTCATAAATATGCGCCGCCTTCTGGTCGTGCGGGGCTGACGATCGCGGATAGGTGACTTCCGGATTGAGTATGGTACCAATGCGACCGGCATAGCCTGCCGCGCGGAACAGCTGCACTACCCGGGCGGTCGCGAGATTCTTGTGGTGGTTCCACTGCATCCATTTATGGGTGCTCTGCTCATAAGGCCAGCGCAGCGCGTCGAGATAGACGCGGGTCTGAACCACAATCGGCTCGTTAAACACAAACCAGCGCGTGACCCGACCGGCATAGCGTTTAAACACCTGTTCGACATAACGGACAAAGAGTTCAACGACATGCTTTGACTGCCAGCCGCCATACTGGTCCAGCAGCGTGGCGGGCAGCTCGTAGTGCTCCAGACAGAGCATCAGTTCAATGCCCTGGCGCTGCATTTCATCAATCAGCCGATCATAGTAAGCCGCGTATTCCTCATCGACCGTGGCGGTTTCGTAATCGATCAGGAAACGCGACCAGTTGATTGAAGTGCGGTAGTGGGTCAGCCCGCTGGCCTTCATTAGCGCCACATCCTCACTAAACCTGTTGATAAAGTCGGTGGCAACCGCCGGGCCATAACCGTTGTGCCAGACGTGACGATCCTGCTGATACCAGGCGTCAGGCCAGGAGTCCTGCCCCGCTTTTTTTCCGCTCCAGCCTTCCGTCTGCCAGGCGGAGGCAGCAGCTCCCAGAATGAAATTCTCAGGTATGTGGACAGTCTGACGACTCATAACACCTCCGTTCGGTTGGGGTTCAGCTCAGGTTGCAGGCTCTTTGCTTCCGCTGCTTCTGCTGCATCCGCGCGGCGGGCTGCGACTTTCACAAATGGCAGATAGATAAGTACTGACACCAGAATGCAGACGATCTGCGTCACCACCGCACCCATCGATCCGGCCGTTGACAGCCAGGCATTGATAATCGGAGGCGTGGTCCATGGCACCATCACCACGGCTTTCCCGGCAAATCCCATCACCGTAGCGAAGTAGCCGATAGAACCTGTCACTAGCGGTGTGATGATGAAAGGGATAGCCAGTATCGGGTTAAGCATAATCGGCATACCAAATATAACCGGCTCGTTGATATTGAAAATGCCTGGCCCGAACGACAGTTTGGCGATTTCACGCATCTCTTTGCGTCGCGTTGCCAGCATCACGGCGGTGAGCAGCCCGATGGTCAGGCCGGAGCCGCCGATGCTCATATAAACATCCCAGAACGGCATGGTGATGATGTTCGGTGCCTCTTTTCCCTGCTCAAAAGCGGTCATGTTGACCATAATCGCGCCCAGCAACAGCGGCTCACGGATCGGCTTCACCATCTGGTTGCCGTGAATACCAATCACCCAGAACAGCTGGGCAACGAACATCAGAATCAGAATGCCCCACAGGCTCTGCACCACCGACTCCAGCGGCTGCTGCACCACCTGGTATACCGCGTCGTAAAGGTACATGCCGGTGACGCGATGGAAGATAAAGCCAAAAGTCGCTATCAGCGTCACGGTGATGATTGAGGGGATCAGCGCGGAGAAAGAGGCGGCCACATTGGGCGGCACCGTGTCGGGCATTTTGATTTTCAGCCGTTCAACCTGTTCGAGGCGGCAGTAGATCTCTACCGACAGAATGGCGATAAACATGCCGAGAAACAGGCTTTTGGTATCGGAGAATTGTTTGGCCAGCACGTCGGTGACCAGGTGCATCTGCCCATCGACCATCATCTGTAAGGTGGTCGGCGTTACGGATACAAAGCAGATGATCGCCAGCAGGCCGGGAAACAGCGTTTTTATACCGTTGATGCGCCCAAGCTCAATACCAATCAGGAACACCGCACCAATGTTGAGAAAGCTGAGCGTAGCGTAATTGATACTGCTGGTGATGGGCTTGAGGTCAGCTAAAAAAGCCAGGGCGGCAAAGCTGGCAAGGCCATTTTTGCTGTCCAGCACCATGTTAGAGATCAATACCGAGAAGGCGCCAACAATGATCACCGGCATCAGGGTAATGAACGAGGCTTTAATCGCCATGATGTAGCGATAACTGTTAAAGCGGGTGGCAAAGCTGCCCAGGGAATCGATAAGGCGGTCCTGTAGAGACATGATCAACCCTCAGAGATGTAAGATCGGTATTCCTGTAATCGTCGTGGTCTTCCCTGTTAGTGGCATACCAAAATGACGAATCCCCTCGGTTTTTACTGTGACGAACCTCCCGGAAACGTTTATTGGCATTCCAGTATGATTAAAACGGCCAATTTGGCATACCAATAGCGGAGGCGTTATGGATTACGAACAGACCATGATGGAATTGCTGATCAATGCAGGGGAAGCCCGTTCGTCGGCGATGATGGCGATTCAGTGCGCGCGCAAACGCGACTGGACCAGGGCTGACGCGGCGCTGGCAGCTTCAGATACCGCGGCAAAAGCGGCACATAAAATTCAGACCGCGTTGATTGGTGCAGACGAGGGAAGCGGAAAATTGCCGGTCACGCTGATTCTGGTGCATGCGCAGGATCATCTGATGAATGCAATGCTGTGCCGCGAGCTGGCAGAGGAGCTGGTCATGCTGCGCAAAGAGATCTATGGCTGACAGGCGGCGCGCTGGCCGCCCGGGTGAGGTGATTAGCTGTTTTCCAGTGCCAGTAGCGACTCAATAGTCTGCGCGCGGCGGATTTCGCGCGGCTGGCCCTGCTCAAACAGCACTTCCGGGATCAGCGGACGGCTGTTGTAGTTAGAAGACATGGATGCACCGTAAGCTCCGGTGTCGTGGAACACCAGGTAATCGCCAACCTTTGCCGCCGGAATCGCGCGTGGTTCGACCATGCCGCCCTCCAGCTGGGTAAAAACATCACCCGATTCGCACAGCGGGCCAGCGACCACGGTGTCGATAGTCTGCTGCTCATCAATGGCCCGCTCATCGCCCGCCATCAGCGAGATATGGTGATAGCTGCCATACATGGAGGGGCGCATGAGGTCACTGAAACCGGCATCGACCAGCACGAAGTGACGGCTGCCCATCGACTTAACCGCCCGAACCTGAGAGACCAGCACACCGGCCTCGGCCACCAGGAAACGGCCCGGTTCGATCTCCAGCTTTATCGCGTGACCCAGATGCTGAGCGATACGCTGCCGCGCTGCATCCCACAGGCCGAAATAGTGATCGGTATCGATCGCCTCTTCGCCATAGCGATAAGGCACAGAGAGGCCGCCGCCCGCAGAGATCGCGGTCAGATCCTGACCCGACGCCATCACCAGTTCAACCATCGCATCACAGACCTGCTGCAGATGCGCATAATCGACGCCTGAGCCGATATGCATATGAATGCCCACCAGCTGCAAGCCGTGCTGCTTAATCGCCGCCAGCGCCTCGGCTAAATCGGCATGCCAGATACCGTGCTTGCTGTTTTCGCCACCGGTATTGGTTTTCTGACTGTGGCCGTGACCAAAACCAGGATTGACCCGCAGCCACACCGCATGTCCCGGTGAGACCGCGCCGAGCTGATGCAGCATATCGATCGATCCGGCATTAACCGGCACCTTTAACGCGGTCACCCGCTCCAGCGTCGGCTGATCGAACAGATCCGCGGTAAAGACGATCTCATCACCGCCAGGCTGGTAACCCGCGGCCAGCGCACGTTCGATCTCACCCAGCGATACCGAGTCCACTTTCACGCCTGCTGCGCGCATCAG
This sequence comes from Pantoea sp. CFSAN033090, assembly GCF_001264395.1. Classification (NCBI taxonomy): domain Bacteria; kingdom Pseudomonadati; phylum Pseudomonadota; class Gammaproteobacteria; order Enterobacterales; family Erwiniaceae; genus Pantoea; species Pantoea sp. CFSAN033090. Next base: position 126,212 of record NZ_LGYX01000011.1, read on the forward strand.
GCGCAGGATATGCGTATTCGAGCAGGCCTTCTGCGCAAAGCGCACCACATCAAATGCCTGCAGCTGGGCAATACGCGCCTGAATAATCTGCGCATCATAAGCCCAGAATGGCCCGGTGTAGCGGCGTGCCAGCGGCAGCAGGTTAGCGGCGCTGAGTGCGGTTTCGGTACTCTGTAAGGAACGTGGCATGGCAATTCTCCTGTGGCAATAGCTGCATTAAGCCAGAATCGTGTCATAGCGAAAAATATCTGTTTTAATAGCATCTATGCAGAATGGATATAGGAAGGGTGCGTGGCGAACATTAACTGGCGGCATATCGAGATCTTTCACGCGGTGATGACCAGCGGCAATCTGACCCAGGCCGCGACACTGCTGCACACCTCACAGCCGACGGTGAGCCGGGAGCTGGCACGCCTGGAGCAGCAGCTGGGATTAGAGTTGTTCGGACGGGTTCGTGGTCGCCTGCAACCGACGGTGCAGGGATTGCGTCTTTTCGAAGAGGTGCAGCGATCCTGGTACGGACTGGATCGCATCATGGAAGCGGCTGAAGGGCTGCGCCAGTTCCGTCAGGGTGAGCTGTCGATCGCCTGCCTGCCCGTTTTTTCGCAGTCGCTGCTGCCACCACTGTGTCAGCCCTTTTTACAGCGCTACCCGGATGTGAGCCTGAATGTGATTCCGCAGGAGTCGCCGCTGCTGGAGGAGTGGCTGTCAGCACAGCGCTACGATATCGGCTTAACCGAAACCCAGCACGCTCCGGCCGGCACTGACCGTCTCGCCCTGCTCACCTGCGATGAAGTGTGTGTATTGCCTCAGCATCACCCTCTGAGTCAGCGTTCAGAGCTGACGCCGCACGATTTTGCGGGCGAACAGTATGTGAGCCTGTCGCGCAGTGACAGCTATCGTCAACTGCTGGATGCGCTGTTTCATGAGCAGGGCGTCGAGCGGCGGCTGGTGATGGAGACGCACAGTGCCGCTTCGGTGTGCGCCATGGTCAGAGCGGGCGTGGGCATTTCAATTGTGAATCCGCTGACGGCGCTGGATTACGCCGACAGCGGTGTGGTGATGCGTAAGTTCAGCGTGGCGGTTCCGTTTACCGTCAGCCTGGTGAGGCCGCAGCACCGCCCTGCATCGGCGCTGGTCGATGCCTTTGTCAGCCATCTGCAACGGCAGGTGGCTGACTTTCCGGCACGCATCGCCGCCCGCCTGGCTTAAGCGCGAACCCTGGCGGCTGCGCGGCCCGATTTGCGGAAGGTGATCAGACAGATCAGCAGGCCGATTGCCGCCAGCGCAGCGGCAGCAACCGGCACCGCCGTCAGGCCATATCCACGGCCAATCACCGCACCGCCGACCCAGGCACCCAGCGCATTGCCCACGTTAAACGCCGAAATGTTCAGGGTTGAGACCAGGTTAGGCGCCTCTTTGCCGTGCCGTACCACGTTGATCTGCAGACCCGGCACCGTCGCAAAGGTCGCCATCGCCCACAGGAACAGGGTGATCTCCGCCAGCCACAGCGCATGGCTGGTCCAGCTGAACAGCAGCGAGAAGATGGCGATCAGTGAGAAGCTGAGGATCAGGCTAAAGGAGACTTTCCAGTCGGCCAGTTTGCCGCCAAGAATATTACCGACCGTCAGGCCTGCGCCAATCAGGAACAGCGTCCAGCTGACGCCGCGATCGCTGATGCCCGTCACCTCTAGCAGCAGCGGCGCAATGTAGCTGAACAGCGCAAACATCGCCGCGGCAAAGAACACCGTCATCAGCAGCGACAGCCACAGTTTCCCGTTGGCCAGTGCACCAATTTCACTCGCCAGGTGAACCGGCTTTTCCTGTTTATTGTTGGGCAGACTCACGATCAGGGCGATAAACGCCAGCACGCCAATCACTGCCACGCCCCAGAAGGTGGCTCGCCAGCCAAACATCTGTCCGAAACTGGTTCCCAGCGGAACGCCCAGCACGTTGGCTAAGGTCAGTCCGGTGAACATCAGTGCGACAGCGGAAGCCTGGCGACCGGCTGGTACCAGACTGGCGGCGACCACCGCGCCAATACCGAAGAAGGCACCGTGACAAAGCGCGGTGACGATGCGTGCCAGCATCAGCAGGTTATAGTTGTAAGCCAGCGCACACAGCAGGTTGCCGACAATAAATATCACCATCAGCAGAATCAGCGTTTTTTTACGCGGCAGCCTGGCGGTGAGCAGCGCCATAATCGGCGCACCAATCGCCACGCCCAGCGCGTAGCCGCTGATCAGCCAGCCCGCCGACGGAATTGACACCTGAAGGTCACGCGCCACCTCCGGCAGCAATCCCATAATGACAAACTCAGTGGTTCCGATGGCGAACGCACTCAACGCCAGCGCCATTAATGCTACAGGCATAACACTCTCCCAATATCATTTGCAGGTGAACTGCACAGACGCGCAGCCCCTCGACGCTTATTAAAATTTGATCTGCGTCACGGTGAGCATTACAGCACAGTGCTGATGCGCGACATAGCCTGCGCGCAGCAAAGGATTATTGCCGGGGCCGCAATAATCCTGCCGCTTTGCCGGAACAAATGGCTTTGTCAGCCTGCTGGCTAAGCCCGTTAAAGCGCACATGACCCAGGGTCAGGTTGTCATTTCCCGCGAACCCGTTACGCTTTTTAGTGCGTATTTAATTAATAAATCCTTAACGTTGCCGATATATCCCTCATCAATTGCCAGGTGATGTGATCAACTTCTGACGCAGGGAGAGAGAATGCAACGACTCATAGCCTTAATGGTGTTTGGCTTAACCGGCTGCTCGGTGGGTCATTATGAGTACAGTAAAGAAGCTGAAAAACGGGTGGATATGACCGTGACCGGCATTCCCACCGTGCTGGGTTTAGGCACGCTCGGTACCACCATCCCACTGACGCCGGAGTACAGCCTGACCGCCGCCCATGTGGCAAAGTTTTCGCTTTACCGGGTAAAAGCCTGGCATCCGCAATGCGATCTGGCCGTGGTCTACCACAAAAACAGCGAAATGAACCTGCCACCCAACTTTCGTAACAGCCACATCGGCGATCAGGTCAATCTCTACGGCTACAGTTTTATTTCGGCCATGCCGGTCAGTTCCAGCGGGCAGAACCTGATCAATACCACGCTGGCAAACAGCTGGAACAAATCAGACTGCGTCGTGGTGGCGGCGAATGCGGGGGTGGTTAAAGGGATGTCAGGCGGCGCAGTCTATAACGCCTCTGATGATACGCTGGCGGGCGTGATTATTGGCTACAGCAATAACATCAACGACAATATCAGCGGTAAGACACTCTATAAGAACGTTGCGCTCTATGTGCCTTACTCGCGATTTCAGACATGGCTGGATCAGGCGATTAAATCCTGATATCTGCTGAACGAACAGATGTAAAAAAGGCCGGAATTTCCGGCCTTAAGCTTGGTGACAAAGTCGGGCCTGGTTCGCTGTAAGACCGAGCCTGCACAGGTAACACGGTCAGATCGGAAAGACGCAAAAACTGTCATCCATGACCGCTCGGCCCACGCCATCCATGGCGCGGGACGCTTTCCTCTTCTGACCGTGTTCCCTGTGCCGTGAGTTTATCAGTTGCTGCCAAATTCACTCTGATTCGGCTTTGTCATCACGCTGTCAGGCCTGAAGATCAGGCCTGACAGCGACTCATAACGATTACTTGCTGCCTGGGCGCAGTGCCGGGAACAGAATCACATCGCGGATAGTGTGGCTGTTGGTAAACAGCATCACCATACGGTCAATACCGATACCCAGACCGGCGGTTGGCGGCAGACCGTGCTCCAGTGCGGTGACATAGTCTTCGTCGTAGAACATCGCTTCGTCGTCGCCAGCATCTTTGGCATTCACCTGCTGCAGGAAACGCTCAGCCTGATCTTCCGCATCGTTCAGCTCGGAGAAGCCGTTACCGATTTCACGACCGCCAATGAAGAACTCAAAGCGATCGGTGATTTCCGGGTTCTCGTCGTTACGACGGGCCAGCGGAGAGACTTCAGCCGGATATTCAGTGATGAAGGTCGGCTGAATCAGATGCGCTTCTGCGGTCTCTTCGAAGATTTCGGTTACGACACGGCCCAGACCCCAGCTTTTCTCAACCTTGATGTGCAGTGATTGAGCAATCGCCACCGCTTTATCAAAGTCTTCCAGATCGGCCAGATCCGTTTCCGGACGGTATTTCTTGATCGCTTCACGCATGGTCAGTTTTTCAAACGGCTTACCGAAATCAAACTCCTGCTCGCCGTAAGGCACCACGGTGCTGCCCAGCACATCCTGCGCCAGCGTACGGAACAGGCTTTCGGTCAGCTCGATCAGATCTTTGTAATCCGCATAAGCCATATAGAGTTCCATCATGGTGAACTCTGGGTTATGACGTGGCGAAATACCTTCGTTGCGGAAGTTACGGTTGATCTCGAACACGCGATCGAATCCGCCCACCACCAGACGCTTCAGATAAAGCTCTGGAGCGATACGCAGATACATGTCGATATCCAGCGCATTGTGATGGGTGATGAACGGACGCGCAGACGCGCCGCCAGGGATCACCTGCATCATCGGGGTTTCCACTTCCATAAAGTCGCGGCCCACCATGAACTGGCGAATACCGGCCATGATCTGCGAACGAATTCTGAAGGTGTTGCGCGACTCCTCGTTGGCGATGAGATCAAGGTAACGCTGACGGTAGCGCGTTTCCTGATCGGCCAGGCCGTGGAACTTGTCCGGCAGCGGACGCAGTGCTTTGGTCAGCAGGCGCAGTTCAGAACAGTGAATCGACAGTTCGCCGGTTTTGGTTTTGAACAGTTTGCCGCGCGCGCCCAGAATATCGCCGAGATCCCACTTTTTGAACTGCTCGTTGTAGATGCCTTCAGCCAGATCGTCACGCGAGACGTAAAGCTGAATCCGGCCACCCACATCCTGCAGGGTCACGAAAGAGGCTTTACCCATAATGCGACGGGTCATCATACGTCCGGCAACGCTGACTTCGATGCCGAGATCTTCAAGCTCTTCGTTGCTCTTCTCGCCATAGCTCTCATGCAGCTGGTTTGAGAGACTGTCACGACGAAAATCGTTAGGAAACGCCACGCCATTTGCACGCAGCACGCTCAGCTTTTCGCGACGCGCTTTCAGTTCGTTATTTAACTCAACGGCGGCATCAGCGCTCTGCGGTTGTTGTTCAGACATGTCGGTTCCTTATAACCCTGCTTTTAAACTAGCTTCAATGAATCGATCCAGGTCGCCGTCCAGCACCGCCTGGGTGTTACGCGTCTCTACGCCGGTGCGCAGATCTTTGATGCGTGCATCATCGAGAACGTAAGAACGGATCTGACTTCCCCAGCCGATGTCGGACTTATTGTCCTCCAGCGCCTGTTTCTCAGCGTTTTTCTTCTGCATCTCAAGCTCGTACAGCTTCGCTTTCATCTGCTTCATCGCCTGATCTTTGTTCTTGTGCTGAGAACGGTCATTCTGACACTGGGTGACGGTACCGGTTGGAATATGGGTAATACGTACCGCAGATTCCGTCCGGTTAACGTGCTGGCCGCCCGCCCCTGACGCACGATAGACGTCAATGCGCAGATCGGCTGGGTTGATGTCGATATCAATATCGTCATCCACTTCCGGATAGATAAAGGCTGAGCTGAAGGAGGTGTGACGACGGCCGCCGGAGTCAAACGGGCTCTTACGCACCAGGCGATGCACGCCCGTTTCGGTACGCAACCAGCCAAAGGCGTAGTCGCCTGACACGCGAATGGTCACAGATTTAATGCCTGCAACTTCACCTTCAGACTCTTCGATAATTTCGGTTTTGAAGCCTTTGGCTTCAGCCCAACGCAGATACATACGCATCAGCATGCTGGCCCAGTCCTGCGCTTCGGTGCCGCCGGAACCCGCCTGCAGATCGATGTAGCAGTCGGCGCTGTCATACTCGCCAGAGAACATGCGGCGGAATTCCAGCTCGCCCAGCTTGCCCTCAAGGACATCCAGCTCGGCAACCGCTTCGTCGAAAGTCTCTTCGTCTTCCGCTTCTACCGCCAGTTCAAGCAGACCCTGCACATCTTCCAGGCCCTGCGACATCTGATCCAGCGTCTGCACGATCGCTTCCAGCGAGGAGCGCTCTTTGCCCAGCGCCTGAGCACGCTCAGGTTCGTTCCAGACATCGGGCTGTTCCAGCTCGGCGTTTACTTCTTCGAGGCGTTCTTTCTTGGCATCGTAGTCAAAGATACCCCCGAAGAACGTCGCTGCGCTCACTGAGGTCCTGAATACGGTTTTTGACCGGGTTGATTTCAAACATGGCTTTAGCGTCTTTCTTATGTTCGATGGGACAGGAAATTTAACGCACAAGTTTACCCGAAACTGGCGGCAGATTGTAGCGCTGAGACAGCGGGCTGATGCCGGGGCGGCGTGACGCGTTGCATTTGCTTATCGGGCTGCGACGACAACCGCTCGCACAGCAGGTTAACGCAGGGGAGAATCAGGCTGACGCGCCTCTGCCGTGGCCGGAGACGCGCGCCCCTTATAAAAATCAAAGCGGCCAGATATGGTCAATGATCAGCTGTACCGAGCGGTTACCGCGATACTCATTGATATCCAGCTTATAGGCCAGTTCGACCTGACGAATGCTGCTGTCGGGCCACAGGGTGGTATCGACATTAAAGGCGATCCCGTCGATCAGCGGACCGCCGTCCAGCGGTTCGACCATCACTTTCAGATGTCGCTCGCCCACCAGCCGCTGTTGCAGCAGCTTAAATTTGCCGTCAAAAGCGGGTTCCGGGAACGCCTGGCCCCAGGGCCCCGCTTCGCGCAGCATCTCAGCGGTCTGCAGCGAAAACTCCTGCGGCTGCAACGCACCATCTGACCAGATGATGCCCTGCAGAGATTCGCCATCCAGCCACTCACCGACCAGATCGGCAAAGCGCTGACGAAACTCCTCGTAGCGTGCGGTTTCCAGTGATAAGCCTGCCGCCATGGCATGACCGCCGAACTTCAGCATCAGGCCGGGATTCAGCGTATCCAGACGCTCCAGCGCGTCGCGCAGATGCAGACCGGCAATTGAGCGGCCTGAGCCTTTCAGCGTGCCGTCGCCCGCCGGAGCAAAGGCAATCACCGGACGATGGAAACGCTCTTTCAGACGGGAGGCGAGGATCCCCACCACCCCCTGATGCCATTCGGGATGATAAAAGGCCAGCCCCAGCGGCAGATCGCGCTGCTCACGCTCCAGCGCCTGACACAGCGCCAGCGCTTCGCTCTGCATGCCCTGCTCTATCTCTTTGCGCGTCTGGTTCAGCGCGTCCAGCTCACTGGCTAACATCCGTGCCTGACTGAGATCCTCAGTCATTAACAGCGCCACGCCCACCGACATATCGTCGAGCCGGCCTGCGGCATTGAGCCGTGGCCCCAGCGCAAAGCCGAGATCGCTGGCCGCCATCTGACGCGCATCGCGATTAGCAATCTCCAGCAGCGCCCGGATGCCTGGCCGGCATTTTCCGGCCCGGATGCGGCTGAGTCCCTGCCACACCAGAATGCGGTTGTTGACGTCGAGCGGCACCACGTCGGCAACCGTGCCGAGCGCCACCAGATCCAGCATCTCCGCCAGATTGGGTTCGGTGCGGGTGGCACCAAACCAGCCCTGGGTGCGCAGATGGGCGCGCAGTGCCAGCATCAGATAGAACGCAACGCCCACGCCCGCCAGTGCACGTGAGGGAAAGTTGCAGTCCGGCAGATTGGGATTAACGATCGCCTCAGCGGCCGGTAAGGTCTCGCCCGGCAGGTGGTGGTCGGTAATCAGCACCGGAATCCCGTGCTGATGGGCACATTCAACGCCGGCGTGGGAGGAGATGCCGTTGTCGACGGTCAGGATCATCGCCGCGCCGCGCGCGCGCGCCTGCTCAACCACTTCAGGGCTGAGGCCATAACCATCTTCAAAGCGGTTAGGCACCAGATACTGCACGTTGCCGCCGCCCATGCTGCGCAGCGCCATGACCGTCAGCGCGGTACTGGTCGCGCCATCGGCATCAAAGTCGCCCACCACCATAATGCGACGCCCATCCAGCAGCGCCTGATGCAGCAGTTCCACTGCGCTCTCAATCCCGCTTAAGGACTGGTACGGCAGCAGGTTTTTCGCCCCGCGCTCCAGCTCTGCCGCGTCGCGCACGCCGCGTTGCAGATAGAGTCGTTTCAGCAGCGGCGGCAGCGTCGCCGGAAGCGCATCATCAACCGTCACCTCACGGCGACGGAGTTCCACATCCTGTTTTACCACCGATTAACCACCACGCTTCTGATTGTCCAGCACCTGCTTCAGCTCCTGCGGCGACTGATAACCTGGGATCATCATGCCGCTGTCAGTCAGCATCGCGGGCGTGCCCTGAATGCCGAACAGCACGCCAAGCTTATAGTGCTGGGCAATATCGATTTTGCAACTGTCTGGTGCGGCCATCTTCGGCGCATTGCCTTTCATCGCCTCATCAAACGCTTTATTGCGGTCGGCGCTGCACCAGATCGCTTTCATCGCTGGCTCAATCTGACCATTCAGCCCTTCACGCGGAAACGCCAGGTAGCGCACGGTGATGCCCAGCGCATTGTAGTCCGCCATCTGCTCGTGCAGCTTGTGACAGTAGCCACAGGTGATGTCGGTAAAGACCGTGATCACGTGCTGCTCTTTAGGCGCTTTGTAGACGATCATCTCCGGCACCAGCGCCTCGACTTTTTTGTCCAGCAGCTGGTTGGTGACGTTGACCGGCTGTTTGCCGCTGACGTCATAGAGCGGCCCCTGGATCATATGTTTGCCGTCGTCGGTCACGTAGAGCACGCCGCTTTCTGACAGCACGGTTTTAAAACCCGGCAGCGGTGACGGGCTGATCTCCGTCTGGTTCAGACCGAGCTTTTTAAGTGATTGCTGAATGGCGCTGTCATCGGCCTGTGCGAGACCGGAAAAGGCGCTGGCTAAAAGAGCCAGCATGGCAAAATGCTTGTTCATTTTTGTCCTTATCGCCGCGGTTCAGGCCCGCGGATGGTGTTGTTGATGCAACTGACGCAGGCGCTCAGTGGCGACGTGCGTATAAATTTGGGTGGTGGAGAGATCGCTGTGTCCCAGCAGCATCTGTACGACACGCAGATCGGCACCGTGGTTCAGCAGATGGGTCGCAAAGGCATGGCGCATCACATGCGGTGATAACTTTTCGCTGTCGATCCCCGCCAGCGTGGCGTAATGCTTGATGCGATGCCAGAAGGTCTGGCGCGTCATCTGCTGCGCCCGATTACTGGGAAACATCACGTCCAGCGTCTGACCGTTGAGCAGCCACGGACGACCATGTTCCATATATTGCTCCAGCCAGTAAACCGCTTCTTCACCTAAAGGCACCAGCCGCTCTTTATCCCCTTTACCGATAACCCGCACAACGCCCTGGCGCAGGCTGATGTCGCTGAGCGTCAGGCCAATCAGTTCGGAGACGCGCAGGCCCGTGGCGTAGAGCAGCTCCAGCATCGCTTTGTCGCGCAGCTCCAGCGGGATATCGATATTCGGCGCCTGCAACAGTCGCTCGACCTGCGCCTCACTAAGATCTTTCGGTAAACGCTGCGGCAGTTTTGGTGCTGACAGCAGCGCGCTGGGATCGTCCGGGCGCAGCTTTTCGCGGTAAAGATACTGGAACAGGCGACGCATGGCGCTGAGCAGCCGCGCTGAGCTGGTCGCCTTGTAGCCTCCCTCCAGCCGTTCAGCCAGAAACTGCTGCAGATCCAGCGGCGCCACGCTAAGCAGCGTCAGCTGATGATGCGCCAGCCATCCGGTCAGCGTCTGGAGGTCCTGGCGATAAGAGGAGAGAGTGTTCTGCGCCAGATTGCGTTCAATCCAGAGCGCATCAAGAAACTGTTCTGTCAGATCGCTGTCCTGCACGTTATCTCCGCCGTCTGGTGTAAAATCATGCTCATTATGCCTGATTCAGCAGCGCTTCTGGTACAATTGCGCCAAAGTCAGTATTTACAGAGTGTTATCTGCATGAAAATCGGTCTTTTTTACGGTTCCAGTACCTGTTACACCGAAATCGTAGCGGAGAAAATTCGCGATTTTATTGGCGAAGAGTTAGTGACGCTGCATAACGTGAAAGATGACGACCCGCGCCTGATGGAGCAGTACGACTTGCTGATCATGGGCATCCCGACCTGGGATTTCGGTGAGTTGCAGGAGGACTGGGAGGCGATCTGGCCGCAGTTGCCCGCGCTGAATTTGCAAAACAAGATTGTCGCACTGTATGGCATGGGCGATCAGATTGGCTATGGCGAGTGGTTTTTAGATGCGCTCGGCATGCTGCACGATTTGCTGCAGCCGATGGGGGTACGTTTTGTTGGCTACTGGCCGCTTGAAGGCTATGAGTTCACCAGCCCGAAACCGCTGAGTGCCGATGGCTCGCAGTTTGTGGGTCTGGCGCTTGATGATGTGAATCAGTTCGAGGTCACCGATGAGCGCGTTGAGCAGTGGTGCGAGCAGGTGTTAACCGAAACCGCCGGACTGCTCTGACGGCCCTTCTGCCGGTGTCGAACCGTAGCCTGAACAGGTAAGCGGCTTTAACCGCCCTTGCCTGTCATTATTGAACCGCGATACAGGCAGAGGAACGGCTTCAGACGCTCTTGCCTGCCCTGCTGCCATTAATGCCGCGCCGGGCTGAAGCAGCAGGCGCGTAACGCCCGCCATTCGCCAGGCTGCATATTGTCCTGCATCAGCCACCAGCGCAGCGTGGCACCCTGTTCGCTCTTCGCCACCAGCAGCACGCCAACGGGTAACCAGCGTAGTGGCTGAGTTGGCCGCCAGCGTTTTCCCTGCCAGATCCAGCAATGGACGCTTTCCCGCTGTAACGTACCGTGCCGTTGAATCAATCGCCAAACGATGCGCCAGCCCTCAGCCAGCAACAGCAGAATAATCGGCGCTTTAACCAGCCAGCCGCCTGCAGGCAGCGTCATCAGCACCACGCCTGTTACGGCTGCTATTAGCCAGGCGCAGACTAACCCGCACGCCAGACGAGAGGGCCGCAGCTTACATTGCCACCGGGCCGCGAGCATGGTTACGCTGCTGGATCAGGTTCACCATCCGCTTAAGCTCCGGATCCTTTGGCTCACCGTGATTCATCAGCCAGTTAAACAGATCGGGATCGTCACTCTTTAGCAAATCCACAAAGACCTGCTTATCGGTGTCGCTCAGCGTCTCATACTCAAATTTGAAGAACGGCATAATAGCCACATCCAGTTCCAGCATGCCGCGACGGCAGGCCCACTGAATGCGTGATTTATCATTAATATCCATGCATCAATTTCCACAATTCACAACGTGGCGCCTAGTGTAACCTGGTTTAATGCGGCTCGCAGGCGCAGCGTCGCATGCTGTGCAACCTGCCACATTTCAGGCTGGATCTTTTCAGGGTTATCACGCCTTTTGTGCGCCGTTTTCCGTAAACAGGTTGCATTGCCAGTCGGCTCTTTTAACATTGAAGATATTATTCCGGATGAACCTTCTTATACAGGATATCTCCATGCCCACATTTACTTTACCGCCGCGCCAGCCTGCCGCGTCGTCTCGTCTGCCGTTAACCCTGATGTCACTGGATAGCTGGGCGCTGGTTTCCATTACCGGCGCCGACAGCACCTCTTACCTGCAGGGTCAGTTAACGCTGGATGTCGCCGCGCTGGATGCCGACCACCATTCGCTCGCCGCACACTGCGATGCTAAAGGCAAAATGTGGAGCAATATGCGCCTGTTCCATCGCGGTGAAGGCTATGCTTATCTGATCCGTCGTGAGCTGCGCGACATCCAGCTGCCCGAGTTAAAGAAATACGCCGTGTTTTCGAAAGTGTCGATGGTGGCTGATGATGAGTCAGGATTGCTGGGCGTGGCGGGTTTCCAGGCGCGCGCCGCGCTGGCAAATCTGTTTGATAGCCTGCCCGACAGCGAGAAACCGGTGGTGCAGCAGGGAGAAACCACGCTGCTGTGGTTTGCCCATCCGGCCGAACGTTTTCTGATTGTCACTTCGCTGGCCCAGGCAGAAGCGCTGAAGCAGAAGCTCAATGACGATGCACAGTTTAATGACAGTCAGCAGTGGCTGGCGCTGGATATTGAAGCGGGCATTCCGGTGATCGATCCCGCCACCAGCGTGCAGTTTATTCCACAGGCCACCAATCTACAGGCGCTGGATGCTATCAGTTTTAAAAAAGGGTGTTATGCCGGTCAGGAGATGGTGGCACGGGCGAAATATCGCGGCGCCAATAAACGCGCGCTCTACTGGCTGGCGGGTCAGGCAAGTCATCTGCCCGAAGCCAATGCCCCGCTGGAGTTGCAGATGGGTGAACGCTGGCGTCGAACCGGCAGCGTGCTGGCTGCGGTGCAGTTAGATGACGGGATTAGCTGGATTCAGGTCGTGATGAATAACGATCTGGAGCCGGACAGCGTGCTGCGGGTGGAAGGTGATGAAGGCGGACATCTGACCATTCAGCCACTGCCCTACTCGCTGGATGAAAGCTGATTGAGCGTATGGCCCTTCCGCTAAGGGAAGGGCCAGTGCCACAATTCAGAGCAGGCTCAATTCAGCGCACATAAAAGTAGATAGCGCAGAAGTGGCAGAGACTCCCACCCAGCACGAACAGATGCCAGATGGCGTGATTAAACGGAATACGGCGCGCCACATAGAAAATCACCCCCAGCGAATAGATAATCCCGCCTGCGGCAAGCAGCCAGATGCAGCCCGGCGGCAGGATCATCGCCAGCTGATAAACCACAATCAGCGACAGCCACCCCATACAGAGATAGGTCACCAGCGACAGCGCTTTAAAGCGATGCGCAATCGTGAGCTTGAACAGAATACCGGTCAGCGCCAGCCCCCAGATCACCGCCATCAGTCCATACGCCAGCGGCGTCCTCAGCGCGACCAGCAGAAACGGCGTATAGGTGCCAGCAATCAGCAGATAGATGGCGCAGTGATCAAACTTTTTCAGCCAGGGTCTGGCCGGGCCAGCCGGAATAGCGTGATAGAGCGTCGAGGCCAGAAACAGCAGGATCATGCTGCCACCATAGAGGCTGTAACTGATAAAAGTGATGGTGTCGGCCTGCCTCTCCGTTGCCTGATTGAGCATCAGCACCAGTCCGACGATACCGAACAGGCAGCCAAGACCGTGACTGATACTGTTGGCAATTTCCTCGGCGAACGAATAGCCCGCAGCGAGTTGATGTTTGTGAGAGAGTGTGGGGGTCATAACAGGTTCCTGATCAGCTCCATAGCAGTGATATCGTTATCCAGCGTAGCCAACAATTTTTTCAGTGTACACTTGTACGCTAAAATTATCCTGGTGAAATTCACTATCCCTTAAACCGGGTGATGAATCTGGTAAACTGGCCGCCAGTCAACTGTTCAATGAGTCATTCATGTTTTCGCATAGCGATCTCGCCCGCCTTAACGATCTGGAAATGCAGGTCTATCAGTTCATCATTAAGCACCGCGAAGGCGTCAGCTACATGACGATCCGCGAGCTGGCTGAGCAGGCTGGCGTCTCCACCACCACCGTGCTGCGTTTCTGTCGCAAGATGGGCTGTGAAGGCTGGTCGGAATTCCGCATCCGCCTGCGCTTAAACGAACAGCAAAGTGCGCCAATGCTCAACACGGCGGGCGTCAGTGAAATGCTGAGCTTTTTTAAGAGCATCAATAATCCGGAGTTTGAACAGCTCATCGCTGAGGCCGCGCAGAAGATTAATCAGGCTGAGCGGGTCTTCTTTATTGGCGTCGGCACCTCCGGCAGCCTGGCAAAATATGGCGCACGCTTTTTCTCTAACCTCGGTAAATTCAGCCACGCGATTGACGATCCCTATTATCCGGTCAGTCCCGATCTCTATGAAAACGCCATTGCCATTATTTTATCGGTTTCCGGCGAAACGGAAGAGATCCTGCGCATTGCCAGCCAGTTCAGCCTGAATAAGTGCAAAATCATTGCGATAACCAACACGGAAAGCTGCTCGCTGGCGAAGATCGGTGATTTCAACCTCTGCTACCATGTGCCCATCATCCGTATGGCGGACAATTCCGACATTACGACTCAGGTGCCAGTGACCTATATTATTGAAGCAATCGGCCGCCAGCTGGGGAAATAAAACAGCCTGTTTTTTGGATGTAACAAACGCAATTATTGCCGCGCTGTTATATCGTGACTTTCATTATTGCCTTGCTACACTCAGCTCAATTTCAATATCCGTAATGGGGTGAAGCATGAGTGCAGAATTGCAGTTACCAAAAGGCTTTCTTTGGGGCGGAGCGGTGGCAGCGCATCAGGTTGAAGGCGGCTGGGATCAGGGCGGCAAAGGCGTCAGCATTGCTGACGTGATGACCGGCGGTTCACATGGCGTTGACCGGGTGATCACCGACGGCGTGCAGCCGGGTCATTTCTACCCGAACCACAAGGGTGTGGAGTTTTACTCCCACTACAAACAGGATGTCGCGCTGTTTGCCGAGATGGGCTTCAAATGTTTCCGCACCTCGATTGCCTGGACCCGTATCTTCCCTAACGGTGACGAGCAACAGCCCAACGAAGCGGGCCTGCAATTCTATGACGACCTGTTTGATGAACTGCTGAAGTATGGCATTGAACCGGTCATCACCCTTTCGCACTTCGAAATGCCTTATCACCTGGTCAAAGAGTATGGCGGCTGGCACAACCGCAAAGTGGTCGACTTCTTTGTGCGCTTCAGCGAAGTGGTGCTGAACCGTTATAAAAGCAAAGTGAAATACTGGATGACCTTCAATGAGATCAACAACCAGCGTAACTGGCAGTATCCGCTGTTTGGTTACTGCTGTTCAGGTGTGATCTTTACCGAACATGAGAAACCGGAACAGGCGATGTATCAGGTGATGCACCACCAGTTTGTTGCCAGTGCAAAAGTGGTGAAACTCGGCCACGACATCAATCCTGACTTTCAGATTGGCTGCATGATCGCCATGGTGCCGATCTATCCCTTCTCCTGCCACCCGGACGATGTGGTGCTGGCGCAGGAATCGATGCATCAGCGCTATGTGTTCAGTGACGTGCAGATGCGCGGCTACTATCCGGCCTACACCCTGAAAGAGTGGGCGCGCAAGGGTTACGACATTCAGATGGAAGCGGATGATGCCGAGACGCTGCGCCAGGGCTGTGCAGACTATGTCGGTTTCAGCTACTACATGAGCAACGCGGTGAAAACCGATGCCAGCGGCGTTGACGATCCGATCACCGGCTTTGAAGGTGTGGTGAAAAACCCGCATGTGAAAGCGTCCGACTGGGGCTGGCAGATCGATCCGGTTGGCCTGCGCTATGCCATGAACGAGCTGTATGAGCGTTACCAGAAGCCGCTGTTTATTGTTGAAAACGGCTTTGGTGCTATCGATAAGCCAAACGCCAATGGCGTAATTGAAGATGATTACCGCATCGACTATCTGCGTGCGCATATCGAAGAGATGAAGAAAGCCGTGGCGTACGATGGTGTTGAATTAATGGGCTATACGCCGTGGGGCTGCCTCGATTGCGTCTCGTTTACCACCGGCCAGTACGACAAACGTTACGGCTTTATTCATGTGAATAAAAACGATGATGGCAGCGGCGATTTTTCTCGTGGGAAGAAAAAGAGTTTCAGCTGGTATCAGCAGGTTATCGCCAGTAACGGCGAAAACCTGTAAGTCATCACGCCGCATCAGCGGCGAAGTGAGTTAACGCCCACCGGCAGCGTCAATGATGCTGCCGGTGACGTAAGAGGCCGCGTCGCTGGCCAGCCAGACGATCGCTTCCGCCACCTCTTCTGCTTCACCGCCGCGTCCCATCGGGATCACGCTGGCAAGCCTGTCTACTCTGCCTGGCTCTCCGCCATCGGCATGCATCTCTGTATAGATAAATCCCGGACGTACGCCGTTGACCCGAATCCCCTGCTGCGCCACTTCCAGCGACAATCCTCTGGTCAGCGTGTCCATCACCCCTTTTGAAGCGGCGTAATCGACATATTCGCCAGGCGCACCGGTACGCGACGCTGCTGATGAGACGTTGACGATGGCTCCGCCCTGGCCGCCGTGATGTGTGCCCATCCGCTTAACCGCCTCACGACAGCAGAGAAAAGACCCAATCACGTTGGTGGCAAAGACCTTATGCAGGCGTGCCGCATCCAGCTGCTCGGTGCGACACTGCTGAAACAAAATCCCGGCGTTGTTCACCAGCAACGCCAGCGGTTCGGACTGCTGGTCGAGCTGCGCAAACATCGCCATCACCTGGGCTTCATCACTGATATCTGCCTGAACAGCAAAGGCTTCACCGCCCTGCTGCCGGATCTGCGCAACCAACTGTTGAGCTTCCGCTTCGCGCTGACGGTAGTTCACCGCAACACGATAACCCCGCGCTGCCAGTAACAGCGCCGTGGCCCGCCCGATACCGCGGCTGCCCCCCGTAACCAGTGCCAGTTTCATGCTGATTCTCCAGAACAAAGGGCCGACGAATCGGCCCTTTATGGTTAACGTTTGCCTGCGGGGAAGTTACTGATAGTCGCTCATCGGCACGCAGGAGCAGAAGAGATTGCGGTCGCCAAACACATCATCCAGACGTTTTACCGTCGGCCAGTATTTGTTGAGGCTGCCCGCCGGGAAGACTGCCAGTTCGCGGCTGTAAGGGTGTGACCACTCGCTGACGATTTCCAGCTGAGTATGCGGCGCATTAACCAGTGGATTGTCATCCAGCGGCCATTCACCCGACGTCACCCGGTCAATCTCCATGCGGATCGCCAGCATCGCGTCGATAAAGCGATCCAGTTCGATTTTGCTCTCCGATTCGGTCGGCTCCACCATCAGGGTGCCCGCCACCGGGAAGGACATCGTTGGTGCGTGGAATCCATAATCGATCAGGCGCTTAGCAATATCCAGCTCACTGATACCGGTCTGCTCTTTCAGCGGACGGATGTCGAGAATACATTCGTGCGCCACGCGACCATCACGGCCGGTGTAGAGCACCGGATAGGCCGACTGCAGGCGGCGGGCAATGTAGTTGGCATTAAGAATCGCGACTGAGCTGGCCTGTTTCAGCCCTTCCGCGCCCATCATGCGAATGTACATCCAGCTGATTGGCAGAATGGATGCACTGCCAAACGGCGCTGCGGATACGGCGCCCTGCTGCGTCAGTACACCGTCAATCTGCACCACGCTGTGTCCCGGCACAAACGGGGCCAGGTGCGCTTTGACGCCAATCGGTCCCATACCCGGGCCGCCGCCGCCGTGCGGAATGCAGAAGGTTTTATGCAGATTCAGGTGCGAGACATCCGCGCCGATATAGCCAGGCGTGGTGATGCCGACCTGCGCATTCATGTTCGCGCCATCCAGATAGACCTGACCGCCATACTGATGCACGATCTGGCACACTTCGCGGATGGTCTCTTCATAAACGCCATGAGTTGACGGGTAAGTCACCATGATGCAGGAGAGCCTGTCGCCCGCCTGAGCCGCTTTCTCGCGCAGATCGCCAAGGTCGATGTTGCCCTGTTTATCGCAGGCCACGACCACCACGTCCATGCCCGCCATCTGGGCTGAGGCCGGGTTAGTCCCGTGCGCCGAGCTCGGGATCAGGCAGAGATGACGATCGCCCTCGCCACGGCTTTCGTGATAACGACGGATCGCCAGCAGTCCGGCATATTCACCCTGCGCGCCGGAGTTTGGCTGCATACAGAGTGCATCATAGCCGGTGAGCTGCACCAGCCACTGTGAAAGCTGGCCGATCATCTGCAGATAGCCGGTAGCCTGTTCAGCCGGGCAGAATGGATGCAGCTCCGCAAATTCCGGCCAGGTGATCGGGATCATTTCTGCCGCTGCATTGAGCTTCATGGTGCAGGAGCCCAGCGGGATCATCGCCTGATTCAGCGCCAGATCCTTTTTCTCCAGGCTGTGCATGTAGCGCATCATCTCGGTTTCGCTGTGATGACGGTTGAACACCGGATGGGTCAGGATCTCGCTGTGGCGTTGCAGGCCAGCAGGAATTGCATGGCTCTCGCTGGCCACTTCGCTGTCGAGCTTTTCCAGGTCCTGACCGTGTTCATCACCCAGCAGAATGGCAAACAGCGCCAGAATATCTTCGCGGCAGGTGGTTTCATCCAGCGTGATGCCCACGGCGTTATGGATGTCGCTACGCAGGTTAACGCCAAAGCTCAGGGCGCGGTTCAGCACGGCGGCTTTATCCGCCACTTCCACCGTCAGCGTATCGAACCAGTGCTGATGGCGCAGCTTCAGGCCGCCCTGTTGCAGTCCCGCCGCCAGAATGTTGGTGAAGCGATGAATGCGTGAGGCAATGCGTTTCAGGCCCGCCGGGCCGTGGAACACAGCATAGAGACCGGCGATGTTTGCCAGCAGCACCTGCGACGTACAGATGTTGGAGTTGGCCTTTTCACGGCGGATATGTTGTTCGCGGGTCTGCATCGCCATACGCAGCGCCGTGTTGCCCGCCGCATCACGTGAAACACCAATGATACGGCCTGGCATAGAGCGCTTATGCTCGTCGCGGCTGGCGAAAAAGGCCGCGTGAGGGCCGCCGTAGCCCATTGGCACGCCGAAGCGCTGAGCTGAACCAAAGACAATGTCTGCACCCTGTTTGCCTGGCGCTTCCAGTAACACCAGCGACATAAAGTCCGCCGCTACGCTGACCACTACTTTGCGGGCTTTCAGTCCGGCAATCAGCGCGCTGTAATCGTGCGCTTCGCCGGTGGTGCCCACCTGTTGCAGCAGCACACCAAACAGGTCGTCATGATCGGGCGCTTTGTCCGCGCTATCAATAATCAGTTCGAAACCGAACGTCTCCGCACGGGTGCGGACCACATCCAGCGTCTGCGGATGGATATCATCGGCAATGAAGAATTTATTGGCATTTTTGAGCTTACTGACGCGTTTTGCCATCGCCATCGCTTCAGCGGCAGCGGTCGCTTCGTCCAGCAGTGAGGCAGACGCGATATCCATGCCGGTGAGATCCAGCGTCAGCTGCTGGAAGTTCAGCAGCGCTTCCAGACGGCCCTGGGAGACCTCGGGCTGATACGGAGTATAGGCGGTGTACCAGCCCGGATTCTCCAGCATATTACGCAGGATGACCGGCGGGGTGATCACCGCGCTGTATCCCATACCGATCCAGGATTTGTAACGCAGATTCTGGCTGGCAATCGCTTTCAGTTCGGCCAGAGCCTGCTGTTCAGTGGCGGCTTCGCCAACCGCTGGCGGGCCTGGCAGCTGAATGTCTGCCGGCACAATCGTGCTGATTAACGCTTCCAGCGAACGGGCACCAATAGCGTCAAGCATCTGCGCCTGCTGCTCAGGTGAAGGACCGATATGGCGCTCAATGAATGCACCGTTGTGTTCAAGCTGGCTGAGAGTCTGAGTCATTAGCAGTAAATCCTGAATCGGGCTGGGGGAACCGGAGAGCAAACATAAATCTGCGGCCTCTGTGTGAGGCCGCCTGACGACTACTCGTCGATGGAGGCTTTGTAAGCATCCGCATCCAGCAGCGTGTCGATTTCAGACGCGTCGCTGGCTTTGATTTTGAATAACCAGCCGCCTTCATAAGGCTCGCTGTTGACCTGCTCCGGTGAGTCAGTCAGTGCTTCGTTGACCGCCACAATCTCACCGCTGATCGGCGCATAGATATCTGAAGCCGCTTTAACGGATTCCGCGACCGCGCACTCTTCACCGGCGGCAAACGTCGCGCCCACTTCCGGCAGATCGACAAACACCATGTCGCCCAGTAACTCCTGCGCGTGTTCAGTGATACCCACGGTGTAGCTGCCATCTTCTTCTTTGCGCACCCACTCGTGGCTGTCGCGGTACTTCAACGTATTCGGCACATTGCTCATTGGCCATTTCTCCTGAATAAAATTTACTGAGCGACCGGTTTACCGGCGCGGACAAAAACGGGACGGGTAACCTGGACCGGCATCTGGCGGTTACGGATCTCAACGATGGCGGTGCTGCCGACTGAGGCCGGTACGCGCGCCAGGGCGATGCTGCAACCCAGCGTCGGAGAGAAAGAGCCACTGGTGATGATCCCCTCCTGCGGCTGCCCCTGGTCATCGGTGAAACGCACCGGCAAGCCGTTACGCAGCACCCCTTTTTCTGTGAGGATGAGTCCTACCAGCTTTTCGGTACCGCGTTCACGCTGCAGTTCCAGCGCTTCCCGGCCGATGAAATCGCGGTCAGCAGGTTCCCAGCAGACCGTCCAGCCCATGTTGGCAGCCAGCGGTGAAACGCCTTCATCCATCTCCTGACCATACAGATTCATACCCGCTTCCAGACGCAGAGTGTCACGTGCGCCCAGTCCGGCAGGTTTAACGCCAGCAGCCAGCAGACGCTGCCAGAAATCGGCTGCCTCCTCTGCAGGCATAGCAATCTCATATCCCGCTTCGCCGGTATAGCCGGTGGTGGCGATAAACAGGTCACCTGACTGCACGCCGAAAAATGGCTTCATGCCAGCAACAGCCTGACGCTGCTCCTCGCTGAACAGCGTCTGTGCCTTCTGCTGCGCCTGCGGACCCTGCACGGCAATCAGCGCCAGGTCGTCGCGTTCCGTCAGCGTAATGCCATAGCCCTGCGCGTGTTGCGTGATCCAGGCGAGATCGTTTTCACGGGTGGCAGAGTTCACTACCAGCCGGAAGAACTCTTCGTTCATAAAGTAAACAATCAAATCGTCAATGACGCCACCCGAGGCATTCAGCATCCCGGTGTAGAGCGCTTTGCCTGGCTGGGTCAGTTTTGCCACATCATTTGCCAGCAGGTAGCGCAGGAATTCACGGGTACGCGGGCCTGTCAGGTCGACGATGGTCATGTGAGAGACATCAAACATACCGGCGTCGGTGCGCACCACATGATGTTCATCCATCTGGGAGCCATAGTGCAGCGGCATCATCCAGCCATGAAAATCCACCATGCGGGCACCGCAGGCCTGATGCTGTTCAAACAGAGGTGTTTGCTGAGTCATAACCATCCTGTGCAGAAGCGAGTGAGTGCAAAAGTGCGCCGGCATTCAGTGCCGACGCAAACGTTCTCTTAGGGCTGACGTTACCACCGAATCTGACGATTAACCATAAGCAAACCGGGGTCGAAAGCAGAGGCACAGCCTAACCAGGAACGGCTGCCAACAGGATATAAAACTGCAATTTTGTGATTAATCGCGCAATAAATGCAGGGAATTTAAATATACGCAGCAAATTTATGCGGGATGGCATTCAGGATGTTAAAAAAATCCCGCGCCCAGCGGACAGAAGAATGAGAAAAAGTAATGCGAATTCGCCCGCAAAATTAGAATAAATCAAACGAAGACCTCTGCTGGTGCAGCGTTGCCTTTTTGTGGTGCAGAGCGGTGTCAGGCATAAAAAAAGCCAGCAGAAGCTGGCTTATCAGAAGGGCGAATTTAGCGTAGCCAGGCGGGCAGATCATTCAGCCCCATCGCCTGCTTAAGCATCATGGGTTTGACACCCGGCAGGCGGTCAGCCAGTTTCAGACCCACGTCGCGCAGCAATTTTTTCGCCGGATTATTGCCTGCGAACATTTCACGGAAGCCCTGCATTCCCGCCAGCATCATTGCGGCGCTGTGCTTACGGCTGCGCTCATAGCGTCGCAGATAGAGGTGCTGACCAATATCTTTGCCCTGCTGATGCAGACGGCGAATCTCACCGATCAGCTCGGCGGCATCCATAAACCCAAGGTTAACGCCCTGACCCGCCAGCGGATGAATGGTGTGAGCCGCATCGCCCACCAGCGCCAGACGGTGTGCCGCGAAGTTGCGGGCATAGCGCGCCACCAGCGGAAACGATTTGCGCTCGCTTTCCAGCTGGCACAGGCCGAGCCGCATATCAAACGCCACCGAGAGCTGCTGATTGAACAGCGCTTCCGGCATGGTTTCCAGACGGCTCGCTTCCTGCGGCGAGAGCGACCAGACGATGGAACTGAGATGCGGATCCTGCATCGGCAGGAAAGCCAGAATGCCGTCGCCGTGGAACACCTGGCGCGCTACTGCGTCGTGCGGCTTCTCAGTACGGACATTAGCCACTAACGCATGGTGATCGTAATCCCAGAAGGTCAGCGGGATATCGGCTTTGTTGCGTAGCCAGGAGTTAGCGCCGTCAGCGGCAATCATTAATCGCGCACTTAACATGCTGCCATCCTGCAGGGTAACAAAGGCTTCGTTGTCACCAAACGCGACCTGCTGTAACTGCGAGGGTGCCATTATCGTCACGTCGCTGCAGGCGCTGGCACGTTGCCAGAGCGCATTGTGGATCACCGGGTTTTCGATGATATGGCCCAGATGCGACAGGCCCTGCTGCTCATCATCAAAGGCGATGGAGCCGAAACTGTCCTTATCCCACACTTCCATACCGTGATAAGCGCTGGCGCGCAGCGAGATAATGGTCGACCAGACATCCAGCTTCTGCAGCAGCCGTTCGCTGGCGGCATTGATTGCCGACACGCGAACTGACGGTGACGCACTCAGCGCCAGCGGTGGCTCCGGTGATTTTTCCAGTACGGCGATGCGCAGTCCGCTGCCCTGCAAGCCGCAGGCCACCGCCAGCCCCACCATACCGCCACCGGCAATCACCACATCAAAAGTTTGCATCTGAGCCTCTTTATTAACGCTTAACCCAGCCAAGCGTGCGCTCAGCCAGTTGATTTCTTAACCACGGCAGATGATCCATCGCCAGCAGGCCCAGGTTCCGTCCTGCCACCAGCGGGCCATAGTGATTTGCAAAGACGCGAACCAGTCCGTCGGTGATACCGATGGTGGCGGCGCGGTCGGGCTGACGACGCTGCTGGTAATGATGCAGCACCGCATAGCTGCCGGGGTCCTGCTGCTGCCGATGGGCGGCTGCCAGCGTTTCAGCCAGCGACATTACATCGCGCAGGCCCAGGTTGAAGCCCTGCCCGGCAATCGGATGCAGCGTCTGCGCCGCATTGCCCACCACCGCCACGCGATGCGTCACTGGCGACATCGCCCGGTGCAGCGCCAGCGGGTAATACTCACGCTGGCCGGTGTGGGTGAATTTACCCAGCCGCCAGCCAAAGGCACGCTGCAGCTGGCTGAGGAATTCAGCCTCGCTCCACTGCTCAATGCGTTCACGCTGTGAAACCGGATGACACCAGACCAGCGACAGGCGATTGCCGGACATCGGCAACAGCGCCAGCGGGCCATGTTCGGTAAAACGTTCAAATGCCCGGCCCTGATGAGGCAGCGCGGTGGAAACATTGGCAATCACGGCAAGCTGTTCATAGTCGTCTCTTTGCCACTGAATGCCGCACGAAGCCGCCAGCGCAGAGCGCGTGCCATCCGCCGCCACCAGCAGTTTGCCGCTGAGTGGTTCGCCACTGTCCAGCGTCACCTCAACCTGCTGCTCATGGCGGTTAGCCTGGATGACACGAGCCGGACAGCGCAGCGTTACGCCGGGTGCTTTTTTCAGTTCCGCAAACAGACGCTGACCGACGTCAAACAGCTCGACAACCTGTCCCAGCGCCGGAATAGCGTAGTCAGACGCCGCCAGCGACACAAAACCGGCGTGACCGCGATCGGAGACATGGATGTCGGTAATCGGCGTGGCACAACGGGCGATGTGCTGCCACAGATTGATGTCCGCAAGCTGCTGGCAGGTACCGGCAGAGAGCGCAATAGCGCGGCCATCGAAACCGGGATGCGCCCGACTGCCAGGCTCGCTGCTTTCAATCAGCGTTACCGGCAGTGTGCCCTGGGTCAGATGGGAGATCGCCAGCGCCAGCGTCGCCCCGGTCATGCCGCCACCGGCAATCAGAATCGTCATGCCTGTTTTGCCGCCGCCATCAGTGCTTCAATCTCATCCGCCTCTTTCACGACGCTGTCGGTGAGATTTTCAATGCCATCTTCAGTGATCACAATGTCATCTTCGATTCGGATACCAATGCCGCGATACTGCGCGGGCACGTCGGCATCCGGTGCGATATAAAGACCCGGCTCGACGGTTAACACCATGCCCGGTTCCAGTACGCGGTCGCGGCTCGGGGTGCCGTAGTGGCCGACATCATGCACATCCAGCCCCAGCCAGTGGCCCAGGCCATGCATATAGAACTGACGATGGACTTCCTCGGCGATAAGCGTATCGACGTCGCCCTCCAGGATGCCCAGCTCCAACAGCCCGGTGACCATGATACGCACCACTTCATCATTCACTTCACGAATGCTGATGCCCGGCCGGAACAGTTCAAGCGAGCGGTTGAGGCAAGCCAGCACGATGTCATAAATCGCGCGCTGCGCCGGGCTGAATTTGCCGTTAACCGGGAAGGTGCGGGTGATATCGCCTGCATAGCCGTGGAACTCACAGCCTGCATCGATCAGCACCAGATCGCCGTCGCGCATTTCGCTTTCGTTTTCGGTGTAGTGCAGAATGCAGCCGTTAACTCCGGCACCCACAATGGTGTTATAGGAGGGAAAACGCGCGCCGTGACGGTTAAATTCGTGCTGAATTTCCCCTTCGAGCTGATACTCGAACAGGCCTGGCCGACAGGCTTGCATGGCGCGGGTATGCGCCAGTGCACTGATTTTCCCGGCGCGACGTAACAGTTCAATCTCATCCGCATCTTTAAACAGGCGCATCTCATGCACCCAGGGACGCCAGTCAGTGAGGGTATCGGGCGCACTGAGATGCTGGCGGAAGCCGCGACGCAGCTTATCCAGCGCGCTGAACACCAGTGTGTCCGCGTGGGCATATTCGCCCTGCGCATGGTAAACCACATCCAGGCCATTCAGCAGCAGGTGCAGCTGGTCACCAATATCATTCCAGGGTAAAGCGCGATCGACGCCCAGTTTGTCGGGTGCGGCCTCCTGACCCAGGCGACGGCCAGACCAGGTTTCCGCCGCAGGATCGCGCACGCGGTTAAACAACACGCTGTGGTTATGATTCTCATCGCTTTTGATCAGCACCAGCAACGCCTGCGGCTCGTTAAAACCGGTGAAATACCAGAAGTCGCTGCTCTGGCGGAACGGATATTCGGTGTCATTACTGCGCATCACTTCTGGCGCAGCAAAGATTAACGCTGCGCTGCCAGGCACCATCTTCGCCAGCAGCGCCTGACGACGCTGCAGGAATCGTTCCAGTGAAATCATCTCTGCACTCCCTGTAAACTGACCGGTTAAACTCGTTGACCTGAAATTAGTGTAGCGTCGGTTTTTGCACTTCTGGCGCGGTTGGCTGCGGGCGGGTGAACGTATCGTGGCACAGCAGCGCGGCGACACGTACATACTCAATCACCTCCTCCAGCGACTGCTCCAGCTCCTCCTGGTCTTCATCTTCTTCGTAACCGAGCTGTGCGATAGTGCGCAGATCATCGATCGCTTCGCCGGTTTCGCCGGTGACTTTATCCAGTTTAGGCTGTGTTACGCCCAGGCCGAGCAGAAAATGGTTAACCCAGCCCGCCAGCGCGTCGGCACGGTCAAATACAGTGATGTCGTCGTCAGCAGGCAGCAGCAGCTGAAACAGGAAGCCTTCATCTTCCAGCGTGGTCGCCGTATGCTCGTGTAGTTCCGCCAGCGGCACGGCAAGAGTGTGTGAAAACGCCATGCCTTCGTTAGCCAGATCGTGTACCAGCGTCTTCCAGCTGGTGTCCTGGTTACCACCGCAGAGGATCCCGCTCAGCAGGCCGTGCATTTCTGCGGGCGTCATTCCAACGCCCTGCTGTGAGAGCACCGCCGCGAGCGCGTTGTAATCGGGGGTTGCGTTCTGTAAGGACATAAGTTTTCATCGTCGTTGGCAGAATAAGTTCGTGTTATGCTACCACTAGCTGCCTCAAGGTTTCCAGAAAAGGGGTTGTATCTTATTTCGTGGGTCTATATAGTTGCCCGCCTCCCAAGCCATTGACTGCTAAGGGAGTTGCGAGCGAAGTAATCAGTCAGGAAGGTGGCATGTCTGCACAACCGGTAGATTTACAAATTTTTGGTCGTTCGTTGAGAGTAAATTGTCCGCCAGAGCAGCAAGATGCGCTCAATAGCGCGGCTGAAGATCTCAATCAACGGTTGCAAGATCTAAAAGTTCGCACTAGAGTCACCAATACAGAACAACTGGTGTTCATCGCCGCGTTAAACGTCTGCCACGAGCTGGCGCAAGAGAAAGTGAAAACGCGCGATTATGCTGCTAATATGGAACAGCGTATCCGTATGTTGCAGCAGACGATTGAACAGGCATTAGTTGAGCAGGGTCGCATCTCTGAGCGTGAGGGTGCGAAGTTCGAATAAAACTTCATGGTTGCTATACTTAAGTAACGGTGAGGTAAATTTTCTCTGAGATGTTTGCATGTGGGCCAGTCCCCTGAGCCGATATTTCGAAAAAACAGAATGTGACGCTCGTAACCTGTGTGCATGCTCGGTTCGTCCGAGAAGCCTGATGGTTATGACGGCATGTTCACCTTGAACCAAGGGTTCAAGGGTTACAGCCTACGGCGGCATCTCGGAGATCTCTCTTCCTGTAGTCCTGCTTTTTTCCCCTGACTGACATGTTATAGTCGCTCAACAGCGACTTATCCGGCGGGGAAATCATGTCTGAACCTTCCATGTCTGAACCTTCAATGACCCAGCGTCAGGCGATTCGCCAGCATGTGCGACATCTGCGACGGGCACTTACCGATGAGCAGCAAACGCAGGCCGCTGAGCAGCTCGCTGAACATGCGCTCAACTACGCCCCGGTGACTGAAGCGCGCAATATCGCCCTGTTTCTGTCGGTGGATGGCGAACTTAATACCCGTCCGCTGATTGCCCGCCTCTGGCATCTGAAGAAAACGGTCTGTCTGCCGGTTTTACACCCCTTCTCCCCCGGTAATTTGTTGTTTCTGCGCTATTCGCCCGATACCCCATTGCTCAAAAATAAGCTGCGCATTCCTGAACCGCCGCTGGATATCCGGCAGGTGATCACCCTTGATCAACTGGATCTGATGATGGTGCCACTGGTAGCGTTTGATCAGCATGGACAGCGTCTGGGGATGGGCGGCGGCTTCTACGATCGCACCCTGCAGAACTGGCGGCAGCACGGTTTTTTGCCGGTGGGCCTGGCACACGATTGTCAGCAGGTCGATAGCCTGCCGGTGGCAGAATGGGATGTGCCTTTGCCGGCGGTAATGACGCCATCAAAACTCTGGCAGTGGGAGTAGAAGAGTCGCTTTTGCAGACAAGTGAAAACCCATACCTGGGCGCATCTGGCAGCAATAAAATAGCTTAACGCGCAGGGAACATGGTCAGAAGAGGAAAGCGTCCCGCCGCCCGGATAAAAACGCCGGGAGCGTTTTTAAACAACGCCACGCGTTGGCCCGGTTACGGGCGCACCTCAGGGATGAGGTGCGTAATCGCGCGGGCCGGGCATGCCATGGATGGCGGCTTTTGCATCTTTCCGATCTGACCGTGTTCTCTTCGCAGTCTCGGTCTTACAGCAAATCGGGACAGCCTGTATTAACTACCTGAAGAGACGCGACTAAGCGCCTGTTCAGGTTGGTAGCGCTTAGTAAAGCAGACGGGCGCGAATGGTACCCGGAATCGCCTTCATCAGTTGCAGCGCGTTCTCAGCCACTTCCGGCTCTGCATCAATGTCGATCACCACATAGCCCATAAACGGCGAGGTTTGCAGATACTGGGCGGCGATGTTGATGCCCTGCTCGGCAAAAATCTGGTTGATGGCCGTCAGCACGCCAGGGCGGTTCTCATGGATATGCAGCAGACGACTGGCGCTGATACCGTGAATCGGCAGTGACACTTCAGGGAAGTTAACAGCCGAGAGAGTCGAGCCGTTATCGGAGTATTTCGCCAGCTTGCCCGCCACTTCAATGCCGATGTTCTCCTGCGCTTCTTCCGTCGAGCCGCCAATGTGCGGCGTCAGGATCACGTTGTCGAACTCACTCAGTGGAGAGATAAACGGCTCGCTGTTGGTAGCTGGCTCGCTCGGGAAGACGTCGATGGCTGCGCCACCCACATGCTTGCTGGCCAGCGCATCGCACAGCGCCGGGATATCCACCACCGTGCCGCGTGAGGCGTTAATCAGCAGCGCGCCAGGCTTCATCTGCGCCAGCTGCTCTGCACCAATCATATCCTGTGTAGAGACGGTTTCCGGCACGTGCAGGCTGACCACATCGCTCATGTTGAGGAGATCGGCCAGATGGCGTACCTGCGTGGCATTACCCAGCGGCAGCTTGTTTTCAATGTCGTAAAAGAAAACATGCATACCCAGGCTTTCTGCCAGCACGCCCAGCTGCATTCCGATATGGCCGTAACCGATAATACCCAGTTTTTTGCCACGCGCTTCAAATGAGCCTTTGGCAATCTTATTCCAGATGCCACGGTGTGCTTTCGCATTCGCTTCCGGGATGCCACGCAGCATCAGCAGCATCTCACCAATCACCAGCTCCGCAACCGAGCGGGTATTTGAGAACGGCGCATTGAACACGGGAATACCCCGGCTGGCAGCCGCCTGCAGATCAACCTGGTTGGTACCGATACAGAAACAGCCAACGGCGACCAGCTTTTCAGCCGCCGCAAAAATCTCTTCAGTGAGCTGGGAGCGGGAACGGATACCAATAAAGTGTGCATCACGGATCGATGCTTTTAACGCGTCGGAATCCAGTGCGCCCTTATGGAATTCGATGTTGGTATAACCTGCAGCCCGCAGGTTCTCCAGCGCGCTCTGATGGACACCTTCCACCAGCAGGAACTTAATCTTATCTTTTTCCAGTGATACCTTTGCCATTTCCCGATCCTATTCAGCATTCAATGAGGACTACCATAAGCCAGCCTTCTGTCAAAATATCAAAAAAATCGCGTCGGGCAATACAAACGATTGCCCGGCCGCCAGCACGGCAGCGGCTGACGGCAGCACATTGCCGGACAAAATAAGGAGGTCGGACTGGAAGAAAGAACGAACCCGCTGCCGATGACGGTTATGTGACATAAGTCACCAAATTTCACCGCAGCGAGAAAAGATGATTTGCAGGCAGAAATAACCGACGCCGCATCGACGCCGGACAGATCATTTTTTGATGGTTTTCACGCCATCAGGCCCGCCAATCAGTGCAATATCGGCACCACGCGCGGCAAAAAGGCCCACGGTAACGACGCCAGGCAAGGCGTTGATGGTTTTTTCCAGCTCAATGGGATCGAGAATGCGCAGATTATGCACATCGAGAATAATGTTGCCGTTATCGGTGACCACGTTCTGACGATACTCAGGCAAGCCGCCCATTTTCACCAGCTGACGCGCCACATAACTGCGCGCCATCGGGATCACCTCGACCGGCAGCGGGAAACGGCCCAGCACATCGACCTCTTTTGAAGCGTCAGCGATACAGATAAAGGTTTCAGCCACGGCGGCCACGATCTTTTCGCGCGTCAGCGCCGCGCCGCCGCCTTTGATCATCTGCATCTGTGGGTTGATCTCATCCGCGCCATCTACGTACACCGACAGCAGGTCAATCTCGTTCAGGTCGAACACCTGAATACCCAGACTCTTCAGCTTCTGGGTTGAGGCATCCGAGCTGGAGACGGCACCTTCAATCTGATGCCTGACTGTGGCAAGCGCATCGATAAAGTGGGCAGCGGTGGATCCGGTGCCCACACCAACAACGGTGCCCGGCTGCACGTACTCAAGTGCAGCCCAGCCAACGGCTTTTTTCAGTTCATCCTGGGTCATGGTATGTTTAAAACCTGTGCGACAACGAAGTGCGCGTAGTATAAAACAAGGCTTGCTGAAAATGCTCGGCTGACCGACGTGGATTTATCGCTTTGGAAGCCAGCCCACAAAAAACAAGAGAGCCATCACAGGTGATACTTTTGTGGCATAGTGACATCCATCCTGAAGGAGAGAGAAGAATAATGAAACGCCCGGATTATCGAACGCTTCAGGCGCTGGATTCAGTGATCCGCGAACGCGGATTTGAGCGTGCCGCTCAAAAATTATGTATCACCCAGTCAGCGGTTTCACAGCGTATCAAGCAGCTGGAGAATCTGTTTGGTCAGCCGCTGCTGGTGCGCACGGTGCCACCACGTCCGACCGAACAGGGTCAGAAACTGCTGGCATTGCTGCACCAGGTGGAACTGCTGGAAGAGGAGTGGCTGGGCGATGAGAACAGTGGCACCACGCCACTGCTGCTGTCGCTGGCGGTCAATGCCGACAGTCTGGCGACCTGGCTGCTGCCTGCACTGAAGGATGTGCTGGCAGATTCACCCGTACGCCTGAATCTGCAGGTCGAAGATGAAACCCGCACCCAGGAGCGTCTGCGTCGTGGTGAAGTGGTGGGTGCGGTGAGTATTCAGCCGCAGCCGCTGCCCAGTTGTCTGGTGGATCAGCTCGGTGCGCTCGACTACCTGTTTGTGGCGTCGCGTGACTTTGCCGATCGCTTCTTCCCCAACGGCGTCACCCGCTCTGCCCTGCTGAAAGCGCCTGCGGTGGCGTTTGACCATCTTGATGATATGCATCAGGCCTTCCTGCAACAGAACTTTGATCTCTCACCGGGCAGTGTGCCCTGCCACATCGTGAACTCCTCTGAAGCCTTTGTGCAGATGGCGCGACAGGGTTCGACCTGCTGTATGATCCCGCATCTGCAGATTGAGCGTGAGCTGGCGAGCGGTGAGTTAATAGATCTGACGCCAGGCTTGTGTCAGCGCCGGATGCTCTACTGGCATCGTTTTGCACCGGAAAGCCGGTTAATGCGTCGGGTGACCGATGCGCTGATTGCGCATGGACATCGGGTGCTGCGTCAGGATGACGTCGCAGCCTGAAAACAAAAACGGGGCGAAAGCCCCGTTTTTACTGCTGACAAATTATGCCCCGAACGGCTGTAAGGATGGATTGGCTCAGGGAACAAGGTCAGATCGGAAAGGCGCTTAAGCCAATCCCTGGCCGCTCGGCCCGCGCCGTCCATGGCGCGGGACGCTTTCCTCCTCTGACCATGTTCCCTTCGCTTTGAATTTATTCATTGCGGTCAGATCCTGAGATTCATCGGCAGTCTTAACGGGGCATCAGCCCCGTTTTGCACTATGGCGTATTGGGCTTGATCTCAAACACCACATCAACCTGATCGTCAAAGTTAATGCTCTGCTGATCGTAGGTCTCCTGCGCCGAGGTATCTGCCGCTGCAGCCGCTTTATACATACGGTTCATCGGCATCGGCTGATAGTTAGCGACCTGATAACGAATGCTGTAGATCGATCCCAGCTTGGCGTTAAAGCCTTCAGCCAGCTGTGATGCCTGCTGAGTCGCATTTTTAATCGCTGCTTTACGCGCCTGCTCTTTGTAACTCTCCGGATTTGCCACGCCTAACTCGACGCTACGCACCTCATTCAGACCGGACTTCAGCGCCCCGTCCAGCAGATCATTCAGCTTGTCCAGCTGACGCAGGGTTACCTGCACCTGACGCACCGCACGGTAGCCTTTCAGGACGGATTTACCCTCTTTGGTGTAATCGTACTCAGGCTGGGTGCTCAGGTTTGCCGCATCAATATCTTTCTTCTCAATGCCGTTTTTTTGCAGAAAATCGAAATATTGTGCAACCCGGCTATCCGCCTGCTTTTTCGCATCTGCGGCATCTTTTGACGACACGTTCACAACGATAGAGAGCGTGGCGATATCGGGACGGGCATCGACCGTTGCCTTGCCTGAGGTCACCACGTGTGGCCCGTTCGGTAACTCATCAGCGTGTACGCCAGGCAATGCCCCGGCGCTCATGATTGCGGCCAGAGCCAATGCTTTCAGTTTCATGAAAGTCCTCCTTGAAAAGGTACTATGACGGCTTCCAACCGGCGAAGCCCAACAGCGCATCGGTATGCGCCATGCTTTGAGTGGTCATTATGGCAAAAGTTCGGCCTCCGCGCGGCAATAACCGCACCGGATCGACGTTGGGATCAAAATCCGGCAATGCCCTGGCGCGCCAGTTGCAGGGCGATAAACCACATCACCGCGCCTACCAGCAGGTTAATGATGCGCTGGGCTTTGGCGGTGCGCAGGCGTGGTGACAGCCAGGCGGCCAGCAGCGCCAGACCAAAGAACCACAGGATCGACGCACTGATGGTGCCCAGCGCAAACCACTGACGCGCGGTGGTGGTCGGCAACTGACCGCCAAGACTGCCCAGCACCACAAAGGTATCGAGATAGACGTGCGGATTGAGCCAGGTCACTGCCAGCAGCGTCGCGATAATGCGTCCCCTGCTCTGCTTTAATGGCTCACCATCCGCCAGATCGGCGTCGCCGCGAAAAGCGCTACGCAGTGCGCCCCAGCCATACCACAACAGAAAGGCTACGCCCGCCCAGGTGATCACCATCAGCAGCAGTGGAGACTGGCTCAGCAAGGCACTGCCGCCAAAGATCCCACCGCAGATCAGCAGAATATCACTCAGCGAGCAGAGGGCCGCCGTCATCAGATGATACTGACGCTTTACGCCCTGATTCATCACAAAAGCGTTCTGCGGTCCCAGCGGCAGAATCAGCGCGGCGCCCAGGGCAAGCCCCTGAAAATAGAGAGATAACACAGGATTATTTCCTCACATCGTTAGAGGAGGAGAAGTATAAAGAGAGAGGATGATTAGCGGAAATTGAAAGAATTAATCTGCGATTAGCAAAATGAATGGGCGACAGACGCCGCCCACTGAAAGATTACTGTGGCTGAACCTGGGTTGCTTCTGCTTCAGGCGCCGGCTTCTGATGCAGATGCACATCCATCTGCGGATAAGGAATACCAATCCCTTTTCCATCCAGCGCACGCTTAAAGTTCTTCAGCAGATCCCAGTAAACGTCCTGCAGGTCGCCGCTGTTGCTCCAGCAACGCACCACAAAGTTCATAGAGGAGGCTGCCAGTTCGTTAAGACCGATCTGAATACCTTTATCTTTCAGCACGCGGCTATCCGCTTCTACAACCTGTTGCAGTAAGGCGATCACTTCATCCACATCCGCCTCGTAAGCCACGCCAATGATAAATTCATTACGGCGAACCGGTTCACGCGAGAAGTTGACGATGTTCCCGCTGATGATCTTGCCGTTTGGCACCACCACGATTTTGCCGTCTGCCGTTCTCAGCGTGGTGGAGAAAATCTGCACATGCAGCACGGTTCCCATAACGCCGCCCAGATCGACGAACTCGCCGGTGCGAAACGGACGGAAGGTGACCAGCAGAACGCCTGCAGCAAGGTTAGAGAGTGATCCCTGCAGTGCCAGACCCACGGCCAGACCCGCAGCACCCAGCACGGCAATCACCGAGGCGGTCTGCACACCGATGCGTCCCAGCGCTGCGATAACGGTGAAGGCGATGACCCCATAGCGCACCAATGCGGAGAGGAAGTCCGCCACGGTAGCGTCTATGTGACGGGCGCGCAGCAGGCGATTTACGGCATTAGAAATGATACGGGCGATAATCATCCCGATAATAATGATGGCAATAGCTGCAACGATATTTACGGCATAGCTGATGATCAGCGCCTGATTGCGAACCAGCCAGTTACCTGCGTTGTTTAAGCCGTCGACGACGTGTAACTCTTCCATTAATAAGCCCTGTTGTTAGATTCCCACCGGGAATGAAAAAACTGCCAGATGACATCCGACACCCTGCCATCAAGGGTAATCAATTATCTCCTTAAGCGCCAAACCGACCGGCGTTTAACCCTGTTTTTCCAGAAATTGTGCATAAAAAAAGGCCCTTTCGGGCCTTTTTTGTACGGTAACGACTCGTCAGTTACAGCACGTCGACAGCGTTAAGCTCTTTGAAAGCCTGCTCCAGACGCACCACCATAGAGGCCTGGGCTGAACGCAGCCAGACGCGTGGGTCGTAGTATTTTTTGTTTGGCTTGTCAGCGCCTTCCGGGTTACCCAGCTGCGACTGCAGATAGCCTTCGTTCTTTTTGTAGTACTGCAGGATGCCGTCCCAGGTTGCCCATTGGGTATCGGTATCGATGTTCATCTTGATCACGCCGTAGCTGATAGACTCTTCGATTTCTGCAGCAGAAGAACCTGAACCGCCGTGGAAAACGAAGTCCAGCGCGTTGTGCGGCAGGCCATGTTTTTCACACACATATTTCTGCGAATCGCGCAGAATGGTCGGAGTCAGTTTCACGTTACCTGGCTTGTAAACGCCGTGAACGTTACCGAATGATGCCGCAATGGTGAAGCGCGGGCTGATAGCATTTAGTTTTTCGTACGCGTAGTTCACATCTTCTGGCTGGGTGTAGAGTGCAGATGCGTCCATATGGCTGTTATCAACGCCATCTTCTTCACCACCGGTGCAGCCCAGTTCGATTTCCAGCGTCATGTCGAGTTTCGCCATGCGCGCCAGATATTTGCTGCTGATCTCGATGTTCTCTTCCAGTGACTCTTCTGACAGGTCGATCATGTGAGAAGAGAAGAGTGGCTTACCGTTTTTCTGGAAGTACTCTTCACCTGCGTCCAGCAGACCGTCGATCCATGGCAGCAGTTTCTTGGCACAGTGGTCAGTGTGCAGGATAACCGGCACGCCATACTGCTCAGCCATCAGGTGGACATGGTGCGCACCCGCGATAGCGCCGAAAATTGCCGCGCCCTGTGGTTTGTCAGTTTTGAAGCCTTTACCCGCGATAAATGCAGCACCGCCGTTAGAGAACTGGATGATGATTGGCGCTTTAACTTTCGCCGCTGCTTCCAGTGCCGCATTGATGGAGTCAGTGCCGACGCAGTTTACGGCTGGCAGTGCGAATTTGTTCTCTTTCGCAACTTTGAAGATCTTCTGTACGTCATCACCAGTGACAACGCCGGGTTTTACGAAATCAAAAATTTTAGACATGATTGTGTCCTGTTTCGTGACCGTTGTTCCCCTTGAGGAACGTCGATTTAAACGCCCAGACGGGCAAGACTTCAGGCGATGCCGCCAGGCATCGCCCCCAAAGGATTACTGCTTCGCACGCTCTTCCAGCATGGCAACTGCAGGCAGTTTTTTGCCTTCCACGAACTCAAGGAACGCGCCGCCGCCGGTAGAGATGTAGGAAATTTTGTCTTCAATGCCGAACAGGTCGATAGCCGCTAAGGTATCGCCGCCGCCTGCAACAGAGAAGGCATCGCTGTCTGCAATGGCGTTAGCCACGATCTCGGTGCCTTTACGGAAATTAGGGAACTCAAACACGCCCACCGGGCCGTTCCACAGGATGGTTTTAGCATCCTTCAGGATGGCAGCCATCGCCTGTGCGGTTTCATCACCAAAGTCCATAATCTCTTCGTTATCCGCAACTTCCGAAACCTTTTTCACGGTAGCGGTCGCAGTTTCAGAGAATTCTGTGCCAACGCGTGAATCAGTTGGAACCGGAATACCGTGCTGATCGCGCAGGCCTTTAGCCGCTTCAACGAAGTCTGGCTCATACAGAGATTTGCCGACGTTGTTGTCGATAGCGACGAAGGTGTTGGCAATGCCGCCGCCCACAATCACGGTGTCCGCGATTTTGACCAGAGATTGCAGCACGTCAAATTTGGTAGAGACTTTAGAACCCCCTACCACAGCCACCAGCGGACGCTCCGGGTTGCTCATGACTTTACCCAGCGCTTCCAGTTCTGCAGAGAGCAGCGGGCCAGCACAGGCGATAGGGGCAAATTTGCCGACGCCGTGGGTAGAAGCCTGCGCGCGGTGCGCAGTACCAAAGGCGTCCATCACAAATACGTCGCACAGAGCAGCATATTTTTTAGACAGTGCTTCGTCATCTTTCTTTTCGCCTTTGTTAAAGCGAACGTTTTCCAGCACAACCAGTTCGCCAGCGCCGACTTCAACGCCATCGAGGTAATCTTTTGCCAGGGTCACGGTGGTGCCGCTAAGCTTGTCTTTCAGGTAGTTAACTACCGGCAGCAGCGAGAACTCTTCATTGTATTCACCTTCGGTCGGACGACCCAGGTGAGAGGTAACCATTACTTTCGCGCCCTGTTTCAACGCCGCTTCAATGGTTGGCAGAGAAGCACGGATACGTGCATCAGACGTCACTTTACCTTCTTTAACCGGTACGTTCAGATCGGCACGGATCAGAACGCGTTTACCAGCCAGATCCAGATCGGTCATCTTAATTACAGACATGGTGAATCCTCTCGTTGATTCTCATAAGTTTTGCCAGACGCATACCGCGTCTTACCTGAAACCGCTTGCGGCCATCGCTAACGTCGTGTCGAGCATTCGGTTAGCAAAGCCCCATTCGTTGTCACACCAGACCAGGGTCTTGATAAGGTGTTGACCGCTGACCCGCGTTTGTGTTCCGTCCACAATGGCACTGTGCGGATCATGGTTAAAATCTACTGAGACTAACGGTAATTCCGTATAGTCAACTATACCACGAAATGTCCCTTCTGCCGCGCTTCGCAACAGGGTGTTAACTTCACACGCCGTCACCGCCTGATGCACAGAAACGCTGAGATCAATGGCCGTCACGTTAATCGTCGGGACGCGAACGGCTATCGCCTCGAAGCGATCGTTGAATTTCGGAAAAATACGGGTAATGCCAGCCGCCAGGCGAGTGTCCACCGGGATGATCGACTGACTGGCTGCACGCGTACGGCGCAGATCGCTGTGATAGGCGTCGATCACCTGCTGATCGTGCATCGCCGAGTGGATCGTGGTGACGGTGCCGGATTCGATACCAAACGCATCATCCAGCAGTTTAATCACCGGGATGATGCAGTTAGTGGTACAGGAAGCGTTGGAGACGATGCGGTCACTGGCGGTGAGTAACTGCTGGTTAACGCCATACACCACTGTGGCGTCGAGATCGTTTCCGCCGGGATGAGAGAAGAGCACTTTTTTGGCGCCAGCCTGAAGATGCGCTTCGCCATCAGCGCGTGAGCCATAGACGCCGGTGCAGTCCAGCACCACATCCACGTCGAGTTCACGCCACGGCAGATCGGCAATGGCTGCACGGTGCAAAATGCGCAGGGTATCGCCACCCACCCACATTACATCGCGCTCCTGGCGGACATCGAAAGCAAAACGGCCATGGCTGGTATCGTATTTCAGCAGATGCGCCATACCGGTGGCTTCTGCCAGCTCGTTAATCGCGACCACGGTGATCTCTGCACGTCGGCCCGTTTCATACAGCGCGCGCAGGACGTTGCGTCCAATCCGGCCAAAACCATTTATCGCTACCCGTACCGTCATTTCTCTCCTGCCACGTCAGACTGAAAAAAACGTGCCGTTAGCCTGAGCGTTTCACTGCATTTTGTACAGGAGATTCTTACCCGGCATTGTCCGAAACCAGGGCGATTCGCCTGGCGACTGAAACGGTTCAGCTACAATAATAGAAGGAAGGAATAACAGGAATGATTGTGATCAATCTGGCTGCTTAAATTTGGATCTGCGTCACAAATTAAGGCAAAAGGCGGTTATTACTGCAGGAATAAAAAAATAAAAGGGACGAAAATCTCGTCCCTCTTTTTTTACAGCCGGGCGGGAACAGGCCCGCCTGACCGGTTTTACGCCAGCAGCGCTTTCGCTTTCGCGACGACGTTGTCGACGGTAAAGCCAAACAGTTCGAACAGCTGATCGGCAGGTGCAGATTCGCCGAAGCTGGTCATGCTCACGATAGCGCCGTTCAGGCCGGTGTATTTGAACCAGTAATCAGCGATGCCCGCTTCGATTGCGACGCGGGCGCTGACCGCTTTTGGCAGTACGGATTCACGGTACTCATCACTCTGCTTGTCGAAGGCATCCGTTGATGGCATAGAGACCACGCGCACTTTGCGGCCTTCGCTGGTGAGTTTGTCCCAGGCACCGACAGCCAGTTCAACTTCGGAACCGGTGGCGATCAGGATCAGCTCAGGCGTGCCATCGCAATCTTTCAGCACGTAACCGCCGCGCGCTACGTTAGCCAGCTGTGCAGTGTCACGCTCCTGCTGCGCCAGGTTCTGACGGGAGAAGATCAGCGCAGTCGGGCCATCTTTACGCTCAATGGCATATTTCCACGCCACCGCGGATTCAACCTGGTCACATGGACGCCACAGGCTCATGTTTGGCGTGGTGCGCAGGCTCGCCATCTGTTCAACCGGCTGGTGCGTCGGGCCATCTTCGCCCAGACCGATAGAGTCGTGGGTGTAGACCATGATCTGACGGATCTTCATCAGTGCCGCCATACGCGCTGCGTTACGCGCATATTCAACAAACATCAGGAAGGTCGCGGTGTAAGGCAGGAAGCCGCCGTGCAGCGCCAGGCCATTGGCGATTGCGGTCATACCGAACTCACGCACGCCGTAGTGGATGTAGTTACCCGCAGCATCTTCGTTGATCGGCTTAGAGCCAGACCAGATTGTCAGGTTGCTGGGTGCCAGATCTGCTGAGCCGCCCAGGTATTCCGGCAGAATTTTACCGAAAGCTTCGATAGCATTCTGTGAGGCTTTACGGCTGGCGATCTTCGCCGGGTTCGCCTGCAGCTGCTCAACGAACTTCTGCGACTCTTCCTGCCAGTTAGCTGGCAGTTCGTTGCTGACGCGGCGTTTAAACTCGGCAGCAAGTTCAGGATGAGCCTGTGCGTAAGCGGCGAATTTCTCATTCCATGCAGACTCTTTCGCCTGGCCCGCTTCTTTCGCGTCCCACTCAGCGTAGATATCAGAAGGAATAACGAACGGCGCGTGGTTCCAGCCCAGCTGCTTGCGGGTCAGTGCCACTTCATCATCACCCAGCGGTGCGCCGTGTGAATCATGGGTACCGGCTTTGTTCGGTGAACCAAAACCGATAACGGTTTTGCACATCAGCAGTGAAGGCTTGTCGCTGACGCTTTTCGCTTCCTCGATCGCTTTCGCAATCGCATCCGCATCGTGACCATCGACGCCGCGCACCACGTGCCAGCCATAAGCTTCAAAGCGCTTAGCGGTGTCGTCGGTGAACCAGCCATCAATGTGACCGTCGATAGAGATACCGTTGTCATCATAAAACGCTACCAGTTTGCCCAGCTTCAGCGTACCGGCCAGTGAGCAGACTTCGTGCGAGATACCTTCCATCATGCAGCCATCACCCATGAAGACATAGGTGTTGTGGTCTACGATGTCATGACCCGGACGGTTGAACTGTGCTGCCAGCGTGCGCTCAGCAATGGCAAAACCGACTGCGTTAGCGATGCCCTGCCCCAGCGGACCGGTAGTGGTTTCAACGCCCACGGTGTAGCCATATTCCGGGTGACCTGGAGTTTTTGAGTGCAGCTGACGGAAGTTTTCCAGTTCGCTCAGGGGCAGATCGTAGCCGGTCAGGTGCAACAGGCTATAGATCAGCATTGAGCCGTGACCGTTAGAGAGCACGAAACGGTCGCGGTCAGCCCACAGCGGGTTGGTTGGGTTGTGGTTCAGGTAGCCGCGCCAGAGTACTTCAGCGATGTCCGCCATGCCCATTGGGGCACCCGGATGTCCCGATTTCGCTTTCTGTACTGCATCCATACTTAACGCACGAATGGCGTTGGCAAGCTCTTTACGAGAGGGCATTTTCTACTCCAGGTCGGATTAATGCTTCGCACCTTAACTTATTGTTATTAATGAGTTACCGGGCAAAACAAGGAAAAAGTTGCCCATCAATGTACATGAGAAACGGGGCAAAAGTACATGCTGTAAAACGCTAAATGCAGCCGCTTCGTATGGCTTTTCCAGCCATATCTGCTAGCAAAGTGCAGACTGGCACGCTATAACCAAATCGTTTATTCACCTGTCTGAGTTTCAGGTGTTTGTTTTTCTTACCTTGTTATGAATGGGATACAGCATGAAAATCAAAAAAATGGTGTTAGCGCTTGGACTGACGACGCTGCTCAGTGGCTGTCAGGGTTTAGACAACAATGCGCTGATGCAGTCGGGCGCGCAGGCGTATCAGGCTTATACCCTCAGCGACGATCAGGTAAAGCAGCTGAGCGATAAATCCTGTGAGCAGATGGACAAAGATAATCAGATTGCGCCTGCTAACAGTGATTATCAGCAGCGTCTGAACAAGATCGCGGCGGCGCTGGGCGATAACATCAACGGCGTACCGGCTAACTACAAGGTTTATCAGACCAAAGATGTCAACGCCTGGGCGATGGCAAACGGCTGTATTCGTGTTTACAGCGGTCTGATGGATATGATGACTGACAATGAAGTGGAAGGCGTACTGGGTCATGAGATGGGCCACGTCGCGTTAGGTCATACGCGCAAGGCGATGCAACTGGCATATGCCACAACTGCGGCCCGCACCGCAGCCGCCTCGGTTGGCGGCGTGATTGGTTCACTGTCGCAGTCGCAGCTGGGTGAAATGGGTGAAAAACTGGTGAATGCGCAGTTCTCCCAGACGCAGGAATCACAGGCGGATGACTACTCCTACGACCTGATGAAGAAGCGCAATATCGATCCAATGGGCCTGGCCACCAGCTTTGAAAAGCTGGCGAAGATGGAACAGGGACGTCAGAGTTCGATGTTTGACTCGCATCCCGCCTCTGAAGCGCGCGCAGCGCATATTCGTGAGCGAATTGCTGCCGACGGCAAGTAATTCCGCCGCTGAGCGCGCATGCATCCGGCGTGCGCGCTTAGCCGTGCGAAGTCCGCTAGCGCTTAAATATCTGATCTACCATCGAGCCCAGATCCAGCTTATTGTCATGCAGCGCCTGTTCATCCATGTGTCCCTGCGGCGACATTTTATCAATCAGCTGCGGCAATAGCGCGGCCAGCGTACCCGATGCCCCTTTCACATCGGTGCCGAGTTTGTCGGCCAGTGACTGCAGTTCATCCTGACCAAAAGCAGACTGAATCTCACTGTGGCCAACCGGATGGTTATCGCCGGTGCCGATCCAGGAACCAAACACCTCACCCAGCCCGCCCTGCTGGAATTTTTGCAGCAGCACTTCAATACCGCCCTGCTCCTGCACCCAATGCCAGACAGCCTGTAACTGTCCCGGCGGATGCCCTTCACTCTGGTTGCCATCCAGTGCGCCAGCCAGTTCATCAAGAAAGCCCATGATTATCTCCACTACGCCATTTTTACGCTGTAAGTTTAGTTGCAGATAGGGGTTCGCGCCTGACGGTTACCCGTCGGGGTCAGAAGGGAATCGATCGGATCCGGCAAAGAGAGGAAGATCACAGCAGCGGCGTCTGCCCGATGGACAGGACGCCGCGTTCAGCGCCTGCCGGACTGAAGCCGACAGGCAGCAGGCATCAGCCTTTGTTCACAGCCTGAACATGCAGCATATCCAGCGCCAGCGTAGCCGCTGCCAGTGCCGTCAGATCAGCATGATCGTAACCCGGTGCGACTTCCACCAGATCCATGCCGACAATGTTCATGCCCTGCAGGCCACGGATCAGCTTGGTCGCTTTATCGGTGGTCAGGCCGCCAATCACTGGCGTGCCGGTGCCAGGCGCATGCGCCGGATCCAGACAGTCAATATCGAAGGTCAGATAGACCGGCAGATCGCCGACGGTGCGTTTTACTTCGGCGAGAATATCGTCAACGCTGCGGTCATTGACCTGCGCCGCATCCAGCACGTTGAAGCCCAGGCTCTTGTCGAATTCGGTACGGATACCAATCTGCACTGAGTGCTGCGGATCGATCAGACCCTCTTTCGGCGCGGTAAAGAACATGGTGCCGTGGTCGAAGGTCGGGCCGTTGGAGTAGGTGTCGGTATGCGCATCAAAGTGCACCAGCGCCATCTTGCCGAAGTGTTTTGCATGGGCGCGCAGCAGTGGCAGTGTGACGTAGTGGTCGCCGCCAAAGGTCATCATGCGCTTGCCATTGGCCAGCAGTTTTTCAGCATGGGCCTGCAATTTGTCGGAGAGATCCTGCGAATCACCGAAGGCGTAAACCAGATCGCCGCAATCGACGACGTTCAGACGCTGACGCAGGTCGAAATCCCACGGCCAGCGGCAGCCTTCCCAGGCCAGATTGGTGGAGATCTGGCGAATCGCACCCGGACCCAGGCGGCTGCCCGGACGACCCGAGGTCGCGGCATCAAACGGCACGCCGGTGATAACCCACTCGGCGTCGCTGTCGTAAGGCTGAAAATTCAGCGGAAAACGCATGAAACCAAAGGCGTTAGAAACCAGGGAGTTGTCGTACTGATTGCCAAGCGTGTTATACATAATTGCTCTCTCTATGTGCGTAAGTCGGGCCAGCCCGCAAACCATTAAGGTTGAGATGAAAAAAATCCCCTCCGCGTCGTTAGGCCCGACGAGGAAGGGATTGAGTGAGTCAGATTATCGACATAGTTAACGGCAACTGCAATATGCGATTACCGGTCGCCATAATCGATTATTCATCTTCTAAATAGGTATAGCCGTAGAGGCCGCTCTCGAACTCTTCCAGGAACTGCGCGCGCAGCTCTTCGTCGAGATCGGATGCCTGAACCTGATTGCGGAACAGCGCCATCAGCTCGTTGGGATCAAGCTGCACGTAACGCAGCATGTCCGCCACGGTGTCGCCTTCATCGGAAAGCTGCACTTCCACATCGCCATTTTCGCGTGCGTAGACATCCACCGCTTCGGTGTCACCAAACAGGTTATGCATATTGCCCAGAATTTCCTGATAAGCGCCCACCATAAAGAAGCCCAGCATGGGCGGGTTATCGAGGTCATATTCCGGCATCGGCATGGTCGTCGCGATACCGTCGCCATCCACGTAGTGATCGATGGTGCCATCGGAGTCACAGGTGATGTCGAGCAGCACGGCACGGCGCTCCGGCTTCTTGTTCAGGCCTTCCAGCGGCAGTACCGGGAACAGCTGATCGATACCCCACGCATCCGGCATTGACTGGAACAGCGAGAAGTTAACGTAGATCTTATCCGCCATCCGCTCCTGCAGTTCGTCGATGATTGGACGGTGTGCACGGTTGCTCGGATCGAGATGCTGCTGAATATAGTGGCAGATGCTCAGGTAGAGCTGCTCAGCCCATGAACGCTGCTTGAGATCGTAGGTGCCTGACGAGTAGCCGGTATGGATATCAAACAGATCCATCTGGCTGTCATGCAGCCATTCACGCAGCGAACGGCGGGTACTTGGCTCGTGCATCTCCTGCCAGGTTTCCCACATGCTGAGGATCGGGCGCGGCGCATCCGCATCCGGCGTTTCAGGTTCGCTGAACTCGTTGCGCTCCACACCAATGATGTTGGAGACCAGCACCGTGTGGTGCGCGGTTACCGCACGACCCGACTCGGTGATCACCGTCGGATGCTCCAGACCGTGCTCATCACAGGCAGCACCAATCGCCCAGATTACGTTGTTGGCGTACTCATTCAGGCCGTAGTTGACCGAGCAGTCAGACTGCGAGCGCGTTCCTTCGTAATCGACGCCCAGACCGCCGCCGACGTCGAAACACTTGATGTTGACGCCCAGCTTGGCCAGTTCGACATAGAAGCGCGCCGACTCACGCACCCCGGTAGCGATGTCGCGGATGTTGGACATCTGCGAGCCCAGATGGAAATGCAGCAGCTGCAGGCTGTCGATGCGACCCGCTTCACGCATGATCTCAACCAGTTTCAGCACCTGGGTGGCTGACAGGCCAAACTTCGACTTTTCGCCGCCGCTCGACTGCCATTTACCGGAGCCCTGCGAAGCCAGACGCGCACGGATACCAAGACGCGGCACCACATTCAGACGCTCTGCTTCTTCCAGCACCAGCCGCACTTCGGTCATCTTCTCCAGCACCAGATAGACCTTGTGGCCCATCTTCTCGCCGATCAGCGCCAGACGAATATATTCGCGATCTTTATAGCCGTTACAGACGATCACCGAACGGGTCTGACCGGCGTGCGCCAGCACCGCCATCAGCTCGGCTTTTGAGCCCGCTTCCAGTCCCAGCGGTTCGCCGGAGTGGATCAGTGACTCAATCACGCGTTTGTGCTGGTTAACTTTAATCGGGTAAACCAGGAAGTAGTCGCCTTTGTAACCGTAAGATTCACGCGCACGTTTAAAGGCGGCGTTAATGGAACGCAGACGGTGTTGCAGGATCTGCGGGAAGCAGAATAAAGCAGGCAGACGCTGGCCCTGCGCTTCGCGCTCTTTGACCAGACGAGCTAAATCGACGCGCACATCAGGACGATCCGGATCGGGACAGACACTGATGTGGCCCAGTTCGTTAACGTCGTAATAGTTGTTGCCCCACCAGGCGATGTTGTACGTACGCAACATTTTGCTCGCATCCTGATCGTTCATTGCCACCTCCTGCATGGAGCGGAGTGTACCCTGTTCGCCAGCTGACGAACCTTTGATATTCTTCATGTCGTCAGACATCGCGAACCTCAATTTTCCGTTGAAAGATGAAACTGTTAACCGGCTTTATGGCCGCTAATCTGAAAACCTGTTGCCACATTAAACGCAATGTCCTGTTCACCTGACGTTGCCGTCAGCGCGATTCACGCATGAGAGTTAAG
The DNA here is from genome assembly GCF_001264395.1 of Pantoea sp. CFSAN033090. Classification (NCBI taxonomy): domain Bacteria; kingdom Pseudomonadati; phylum Pseudomonadota; class Gammaproteobacteria; order Enterobacterales; family Erwiniaceae; genus Pantoea; species Pantoea sp. CFSAN033090. Next base: position 170,541 of record NZ_LGYX01000011.1, read on the forward strand.
TGTAAAACACCCGGGCCATCTCCGTTTAAACAGAGAACATTTAACTGATCTGTATTGACCATGGATAACCTGCGTCGTTCCGCTGCGCGAGCGCAGAGAAGAGACAAAACCGATCGAGCAGAGATAAAGATTAGCCTGCGCCTGTGTCGGTAAAATTACCGCATCGGACATCGCGTCGGCAGGAAAGAGAAACAGATGGGAGGCAGGAGAGAGCCAGCGCAGCGCCGCAGCGCAGAGAACCGGAAGAAGAAAAAGCGTGGTTCATTACTTGTATCACCTCCGCATATGCCAGGGGCACATGGAAAACAACCTGGGTGAAAGCCAGACCAGAGTCTGACAGGCGCGACGCAAACAGTGGCGTCATCCTTGCTGCTGCTATCAAAGCAGCGGCGTTTTATACAGTTTACCGCCGTAAAATGCAAAAATATTATCGGGGAATTGCGTGTAGCGTCAGCAAATTATGCCGATAACAGAGACAGGTTAAATGCTGAAACAGAAAAAGGGCTGGTAATTGGTTTACCCTCTATCCTAAAATAGCCGTCCAGATGGTTTTCCATCTAAACAGGTTACTATCCAGGCGGTGTTGGCCTGCTGTGCTGACACAACCTCACTGCTCGCGGCTTTGCCTGAAGGGGCGTCAGGTCAGACCACCTCACTGGCGCTATGCAGTCGTACTCAAACCATATTTAAGGTAAAGAACAGAATGGCTAAACACCTTTTTACGTCCGAGTCTGTATCAGAAGGACATCCCGATAAAATCGCCGACCAGATCTCCGATGCTGTGCTGGATGCGATCCTTGAACAGGATCCTAAAGCGCGCGTGGCCTGCGAAACCTACGTTAAAACCGGTATGGTGCTGGTTGGCGGTGAAATCACCACCAGCGCCTGGGTTGATATCGAAGAGATCACCCGTAAAACCGTACGTGAAATCGGCTATGTCCATTCCGATATGGGCTTTGACGCCAACTCCTGCGCGGTATTAAGCGCGATTGGTAAACAGTCTCAGGATATCAATCAGGGCGTTGACCGTACCGATCCGCTGGAACAGGGCGCGGGCGACCAGGGCCTGATGTTCGGCTATGCCACTAACGAAACAGACGTGCTGATGCCTGCGCCGGTGACCTATGCGCACCGTCTGGTAAAGCGTCAGGCTGAAGTGCGTAAAAATGGCACCCTGCCGTGGCTGCGCCCGGATGCCAAGAGCCAGGTCACTTTCCAGTATGACGATGGCAAAATCGTGGGCATCGATGCAGTTGTGCTCTCTACCCAGCACGCTGAATCCATCAGCCAGAAAGATCTGCAGGAAGCGGTGATGGAAGAGATCATCAAGCCGGTTCTGCCTGCAGAGTGGCTGAGCGCCTCGACCAAATATCACATCAACCCAACCGGTCGCTTTGTGATTGGTGGCCCGATGGGCGATTGCGGTCTGACCGGTCGTAAAATCATCGTAGACACCTACGGCGGCATGGCGCGTCATGGTGGCGGTGCGTTCTCGGGTAAAGATCCATCTAAAGTTGACCGCTCTGCAGCCTATGCGGCACGTTACGTGGCGAAAAACATCGTAGCGGCCGGTCTGGCTGACCGTTGTGAAATCCAGGTCTCCTACGCTATCGGCGTGGCTGAACCCACTTCTATCATGGTGGAAACCTTCGGCACCGAGAAAATCTCTACCGAACAGCTGACGCTGCTGGTGCGCGAGTTCTTCGACCTGCGTCCATATGGTCTGATCCAGATGCTGGATCTGCTGCACCCAATCTATAAAGAGACCGCAGCTTACGGTCACTTTGGTCGTGAACATTTCCCATGGGAAAAAACCGACAAAGCTGCCCTGCTGCGTGAAGCGGCTGGCCTGTAAGGTTACCGGCTGCTGATAAAAACCCTGCCACTGCGGCAGGGTTTTTTATTGCCTTTTCAGCCCCATTGCTAACCGGAGCAATTTTGCTCCCGCTACCCTTCTGAACGACAGGCCAGCGCAATTTCTGGTGAGCGCGTGACGACAGAAAAAAACGCATCTGCCCGACATCTTCTTCTCTCTGCAGCAAATTTTCAGTTCTCAGCTACACTTCTTTTCGCTTTTTCTGACGACTAAATGTTAACGATTACAAATTGAAATGCTTTGTTTATCCGATATTTAGGAATTAACGCACGTAGTTATTCTGCTGAAAATGCGTTATTTTCAGCGTCGTCTGATAGCCAGTAAATAGAGCATTGTCAGAAACTTAATGAGTGCTATACCTCACTGGTTAATTAATCTTTCCGGGAAAAATATGCTGAATTTCAGGGTTTCAGCGTGTGTAAGCGATTACACTGATGTGATCAGGCTCACTTTTTTCCCGCAAAAGGTTTTTTAACATTGATAAAAACAATGATGGATAAACCTGGAGGCTAAAATGCCTGGCAATACACACAAAAGCAGAACTTCAAATAAGGCGATGACCTTATTTGTCTGCTTTCTGGCGGCCCTTGCGGGTCTGCTGTTCGGTCTGGATATCGGCGTTATCGCCGGTGCTCTGCCGTTTATCGCAAAGGACTTTAACGTCACCCCTCATCAGCAGGAGTGGATCGTCAGTTCCATGATGTTTGGTGCGGCGGTCGGTGCTATCGGCAGCGGCTGGATGTCATCCCGCCTGGGCCGTAAAAAAAGCCTGATGGCCGGTGCGATTCTGTTCGTTATCGGTTCACTCTGGTCGGCGATGTCGCCAAACCCGGAAATGCTGATCAGCGCCCGCGTTCTGCTGGGCCTGGCAGTCGGTATCGCCTCTTATACTGCCCCGCTTTATCTTTCTGAGATCGCTCCGGAGAAAATTCGCGGCAGTATGATTTCGCTTTATCAGCTGATGATCACCATCGGTATTCTTGGTGCTTACCTGTCCGATACGGCGTTCAGCTTTACCGGCAACTGGCGCTGGATGCTGGGCATCATCACTATTCCGGCACTGTTGCTGCTGGTCGGCGTTTTCTTCCTGCCAAACAGCCCACGCTGGCTGGCGGCGCGAGGCAACTTCCGCGATGCACAACGCGTACTGGATCGTCTGCGTGACACCAGCGAGCAGGCAAAACGTGAGCTGGAAGAGATCCGTGAAAGCCTGAAGATCAAACAGTCTGGCTGGGGTCTGTTCACCAGCAGCAGCCACTTCCGTCGTGCGGTCTATCTCGGCATCCTGCTGCAGGTGATGCAGCAGTTTACCGGCATGAACGTCATCATGTACTACGCGCCAAAAATCTTTGAAATCGCGGGCTTTACCAACACCACCCAGCAGATGTGGGGCACGGTGATTGTGGGTCTGGTTAACGTACTGGCGACCTTTATTGCCATTGGCCTGGTGGATCGCTGGGGTCGTAAACCTACCCTGATTCTGGGCTTTATGGTGATGGCAGCCGGTATGGGCGTTCTGGGTACGATGCTGCACTTCGGCATTCACTCGCCGGGCGCACAGTACTTTGCGGTAGGTATGCTGCTGATGTTCATCATCGGTTTTGCGATGTCAGCCGGTCCGTTGATCTGGGTACTCTGTTCCGAAATTCAGCCGCTGAAAGGCCGCGATTTCGGTATCACTGTCTCCACCACCACCAACTGGATCGCGAACATGATCGTAGGTGCGACCTTCCTGACGATGCTGAATACGCTGGGCAATGCGAACACCTTCTGGGTCTACGCACTGCTTAACCTGTTCTTCATTCTGCTGACGGTGATGCTGATCCCTGAGACCAAAAACGTCTCGCTGGAACACATCGAACGTAACCTGATGGCAGGTAAAAAACTGCGCGACATCGGTTCACGCGACTAACTTTACCCGGTAAAAAACGCGGTAACAAAAACGGCGGGGTTTCTCTGGAAACCCCGCCGTTTTTATTTGTTCAACGCCCCACTACGCTGTGGTTACCCGCGTTACCGGCAGGGGCCGCCGTATGCAGCAGAGCGCCAGCGCCATAATGAAAATGGTCGCGGTCTGATTATAGGGCAGCACCGAATCGGTCAGTCCGGTGGTAAACAGTGCCACCATCGGCAGCGCCACGCCACGCAGATCACACTTCTTCAGCCAGCCCGCCAGCACCGTCAGATAGAGCAGCGCCAGCGACGCCGTACCCAGCCAGCCCTGCAATGACGTCACTTCGAGGAACTCGTTGTGCATGTTGTATTTAACGTTGGTAAAGCCTTCAACATTGAGAGGATAGTGCGCAGTGATGAACTGACGCGCCTCAGTGGTGCGCGCATCCGGCGTCGCAAAACCGCCATGGTGCTCAATAAAGTTGACCGCCCCGCCCCAGATGGCGACACGTGCGCCCAGCGAGGTCGAACTGTTTGAACCAAAGTTCTCAATATCCTGCACTCCCTCTACCCAGCGGTTGCTGGTCATCAGAATCAGCACCGCCATTACGCCCACCAGCAAAGCGCTAATCCGCCAGTTAGTCAGCAGCGACAGCCGGTAGGTCTGCACCAGGAACAGCAGCCCCACTGCAATCAGCGCAATCAGAGTCACACGGGTGCCGCACAGGTAGAGCAAGGCAAAGGTCACTGCCAGCACAGCGATATCGGCCACCTTCCAGTAAGCGTGCGTCTCATAGCGGCTTAGCCACAGCCAGGCACAGTAGATAAACAGAATCATGTAAGAAGACATGGAGGCGGCTTCGGTGGTGAGCTTGATGCGGATATTCTCAGTGTAGAGATGCTCGTGGATACCAAAGCCCAGCGTAATCAGCAGGCCAAGAAGGATGAGCCCTTTTCCGACGCGTAGCGTAGTCAGGGAGACACGATCCCCATAAACAGCCAGACTGAGCAGCACAAAGGCCCCCATCAACAGCCGCTTCGCGCCCAGCAGATAGTTGCCCATATTAGTGATGGCATCGCCTGAGGGCGCGGTTTCGATCCCCTTCACGTGAATCGCCCAGAACAGCCGAATCAGGGCAAAGATAATCACCACAGCAAACAGGGCGATATAAAAACCGTTCTCTTTAAAGTCCACCCGCCTGCGCACCAGGCCATACAGCACGGACGCGATAGAGAGATAAGAGACCAGATAGAATATTTTTTGCGGCAGGCCGGTAACAAACATATTCAGTGACAGCGCCAGGCAGAGCGCAATAACTGAAAAATTAACCATTAACGTTAATCCATTGCGACTGATTTTATTCGTCATGCTTAACCTCAGTAAGGCGGTTAAACACACTCATCAGGTGCTTCATATAATTTTCCTCATAAAAACCGGTGATGCTCGCTTTAATAGCCTGATGATCGGGGAAGTGGAAATCCCCGCTCATGGCGTTGAGAATCGCGGCCAGCGCCATGCTGTCATGGGTGGGATAGAGCTGACCATTAATACCGTTCTGAATAATTTCCGCCGGGCCGCTGATGCAGTCGGATGAAATACAGTAGACGCCGCGCGACATCGCCTCCAGCAGGATCAGCGGGAAGCCTTCGAAGTTAGAGGTCATGACCAGGCAGGTGACCTGTCTGATATGGCGGATGACATACTCCCAGGCATTCTCCTGCCAGCCATGCCAGGTGATGCGATCCTGAATGCCGAGTTGCGTCACGTAGTGCTGACATTGCGTCAGATCTTCCCCGTCACCCACTATCTCCAGCGTCCAGGGCGCATCCAGCTGCTGCAGGGCATCAAACAGATCTTTAAGCTGTTTCTGCCGCTGATAATGGACGCGACCAATATAGAGAAACTTCAGCGCCTGGGGTCTGCCGATTACCGTGTCATTGCGTTTGATCGGGTTATAGATCACGTCAACGTCAGTGGCGCGTGCACCCAGTTCCACCAGCTGCTCTTTAATCTGATTACTGATCGCAAAATGGTGATCGGCCCGCAGCAGATAATGGGGACGATAACGTTCACGCGGAGGCAGGTGCATCCAGCTCGACAATACGATTTTACGTCCTGAAAGCGTGATTGCCCGGCGCGTCATCAGGCAGGGAATGGTGTTGAGGGTCAGGACATGATCGGGCTGATAACGACGAAAGAAGGCGGCCATTCTCAGCGTATGAATAAGATTTTTTATTTTCTTATTCCGCAGCGTGCAGACGCTCTCAGCCAGAACAGCATTGGCGGTCCAGGCGCGGGAGTGGCTCTCCTCTCCGCTGTTGATAATAAACAGCCCTGCTTCGGTACCGGGTTCCGCATTCAGGGCCGTGATCAACTGACCGGTCACATTTTCCATCCCACCACGACCGGCCATCAGATCCGTCACCAGCACAATCCGTTGTTTCCTGACGTTATCATTATTTTTCATTGGTTTATCCATGCCCTGTGCCGTTCGCTTTTCATCCATCCACTCTGCGGTGAATGTCATTAATAGAATATTCTAAAAAAGCCCATAACAATATTTAAACCAGAAATTTTCCCCCAGCCAGAACCACACTTGTCGCTGGCGACGTTGAGTTCCTGCGTGGCGGCGATTATTCTGAGCGCCATGAAAACGCCTCGTCTCCCCATTGCCCTGCAGCAGGCCGTAATGCGCTCGCTGCGCCAGTCGCTTGAACGTGCGAATCAGGCGCTGAAAACCCGTTATCCGGAACCGAAGCTGCTCTACCAGCAGCGTGGTACGGCGGCGGGCACCGCCTGGCTGGCGTCCTGGGAAATTCGCATCAATCCTGTGCTGCTGCTGGAAAACCAGCAGGCATTTATCGATGAAGTGGTGCCGCATGAGCTGGCGCATCTGCTGGTCTGGAAGCAATTTGGTCGCGTTGCGCCGCACGGCAAAGAGTGGAAGTGGATGATGGAGCAGGTGCTGGGCGTTCCGGCACGGCGTACTCACCAGTTTGAGATCGCATCCGTGCGCAGCAACACCTTTGCTTACCGCTGTCAGTGCCAGCAGCATCAGCTGACCGTGCGCCGCCACAATCGTATACTGCGCAAAGAGAGTGAATATCGCTGCGTGCACTGTGGCAGCCTGCTGATCGCGGGTGAATTTGTCGCGTCCTGAGAAGAATCCCCATTCCGCCCTATTCCACATTCTGTTACCCTGCCGCCCTTTTTCGTACTGAGTAGAAATCTGGAATATGTCTCGCATACTAAGTCTGGCGGTTGCGCTGCTGTTTGCGCCCGCCGCTGACGCCCTTAACCTGAATAACTATCATCAAAATAACTTTCAGCAGGCCAAAACCTTTGCGGCGGCGATCAACGCCGATGCGCCGGGTTCTTTTTACTGTGGCTGTAAGATTCAGTGGCAGGGAAAAAAGGGGATTCCCGATCTCAACAGCTGTGGCTATCAGGTGCGCAAAAACGCCAATCGCGCCGCACGCATTGAGTGGGAACATGTGATGCCGGCCTGGGAGTTTGGTCATCAGCGCCAGTGCTGGCAGGATGGCGGTCGTAAAAACTGCAGCAAAGATCCCGACTACCGCCGCATCGAAACCGACCTGCACAACCTGCAGCCTGCGGTGGGTGAAGTGAATGGCGACCGTGGCAACTTCGCCTACAGTCAATGGAACGGCAGCGAGCAGCAGTACGGCCAGTGTGAGATGAAGATCGACTTTAAACTAAAACAGGCGGAGCCACCTGCGCGGGCGCGAGGTGCCATTGCCCGCACCTATTTCTATATGCGCGACCAGTATCATCTGCGTATTTCGCGCCAGCAGACGCAGCTGTTTACCGCCTGGAACAAGCTCTATCCCGTGACAATTTGGGAGTGCGAACGCGACCAGCGCATTGCAAAGGTTCAGGGCAATCACAATCCTTATGTGCAGCAGGCTTGCCAGCGCTAAAATCCCTGCCCTACACTAGCTCTTTTTCCAATGACGCCGCTGCAGCGCGGCGTCCGGTCTCAGGAACCTTATGCGTATACCTCGCATCTATCACGCCGGGCCATTAAGCATCGGCAGTGAAATTACCCTGGATGAAGATGCATCCAATCATGTGGGCCGGGTGCTCCGGATGACGGCAGGTCAGCGTCTGGAACTCTTTGATGGCACTAATCTGACTTTTGCAGCAGAGATCACGCATGTAGATAAAAAGCGTGTAAAAGTATCGGTCACAGAGAGCCAGCCGGACGATCGCGAGTCACCGTTACATCTGCATTTAGGTCAGGTGATGTCGCGCGGTGAAAAAATGGAATTCACTATCCAGAAATCGATCGAACTGGGCGTGAATGTCATTACACCCTTGTTTTCCGAGCGCTGTGGCGTAAAGCTTGATGCTGAGCGTCTGGCGAAGAAGATCCAGCAGTGGCAGAAAATTGCTATTGCCGCCTGCGAGCAGTGCGGCCGTAATCGCGTGCCGGAGATTCGTGAAGCGATGACGCTGGAAGCCTGGTGTGCAGAAGCAGATAGCGGACTGAAGCTTAATCTGCATCCGCGCGCCAGCCACAGCATCAACACGCTGCCACAGCCTGTTGAGCGGGTAAGGTTGCTGATTGGCCCTGAAGGCGGTTTGTCTGCGGACGAGATTGCGATGACGGCGCAGCACGATTTTACTGACATTCTGCTTGGCCCACGGGTATTGCGAACCGAAACTACCGCGCTGACGGCCATTACGGCACTTCAGGTGAGGTTTGGCGACCTGGGTTAAGCGATACTTTCAGCGGAAAGAGAGCAGGCATGATGTCCTGACCGATCGGCCCACTGCAGACCGAACCAGACGAGGCGGTAAATACCGCCTCACCGAGGAGATAATAATGATTAAACTTGGCATCGTGATGGACCCTATTTCGTCCATCAATATTAAAAAAGACTCCAGCTTCGCTATGCTGCTGGAAGCACAGCGCCGTGGTTATGAAATTCACTACATGGAGATGCACGATCTCTCCCTGCGCGGTGGCGTGGCCTCGGCCCGCACCCGCCTGCTGACCGTCGAGCAGAACCCTGAGAACTGGTATCAGTTTGGCAGCGAGCAGGTGATCCCGCTGGCTGACCTGAATGTGGTGCTGATGCGCAAAGATCCGCCATTCGATACCGAGTTCATCTATGCGACCTACATTCTGGAGCGCGCTGAAGAGCTGGGTACGCTGATCGTGAACAAACCGCAGAGCCTGCGTGACTGTAACGAAAAGCTCTACACTGCCTGGTTTGCCGAGTTTACGCCTGACACCCTGGTGACCCGCAGCAAAGCGCAGCTGCGCGCTTTCTGGCAGGAGCATGGCGACATCATCATGAAGCCGCTCGATGGCATGGGTGGTGCGTCGATTTTCCGCGTGAAGAAAGATGATCCTAACTTTGGCGTGATTACCGAAACCCTGACCGAGCATGAGAGCCGTTTCTGCATGGCGCAGAATTATATTGCGGCGATCACCGAGGGTGACAAACGCGTGCTGGTCGTCGATGGCGAGCCGGTGCCTTACTGCCTGGCGCGTATCCCGCAGGGCGGTGAAACGCGTGGTAACCTCGCCGCCGGTGGTCGCGGTGAAGCGCGTCCGCTGAGTGAAAGCGACTGGGAAATCGCGCGCCGTGTTGGTCCGACGCTGAAAGCAAAAGGGCTGATTTTTGTCGGTCTGGACATCATCGGTGATAAACTGACTGAAGTTAACGTGACCAGCCCAACCTGCATTCGTGAAATTGAGGCTGCGTTCCCGATCTCCATCACCGGCATGTTGATGGATGCCATTGAGAAGCGCCTGGGCTGAGCATGACGCCGGGGCGAAGCTCCGTGATCAACCCAATACCGGTGCGGCCGTCGCGTGCCGGTTATTTTTTTGGTACATCGTGTGAGAATGAATTTACAACATCACTTTTTGATTGCCATGCCTTCATTGCAGGATCCTTTCTTCAAACGTTCCGTAGTCTATCTCTGCGAACATAACGAAGAGGGTGCAATGGGACTGATCATCAATAAACCCATGGAAAACCTGACGGTTGAAGGCATTCTGAAGAAGCTTAAAATCTCTGCTGACGATCGCGATCCGGCGATCAAGCTGGATAAACCGGTGTTTACCGGCGGTCCGCTGGCGGAAGATCGTGGCTTTATCCTGCACTCCGCGCAACGCACCTTTACCTCCAGTATTCGTGTTTCAGATAACACGATCATCACCACGTCCCGTGACGTGCTGGAGTCGATCGGTACGGCGTCTCAGCCCACTAACGTGCTGGTAGCGCTGGGTTACTGCGCCTGGGAAAAAGATCAGCTGGAGAATGAGCTGATGGAAAATGCCTGGCTGACCACGCCCGCTAACAGCAACATCCTGTTCCAGACGCCGATTTCAGAGCGCTGGCGCGAAGCGGCGCGCAGTATTGGCGTCGATATTCACAACATGGCCAGCGACGCCGGACACGCCTGATGTCAACTCAAACTCTGTTAGGATTCGACTTCGGCACCAAAAGTATTGGTGTCGCCGTAGGTCAGCAACTCACTGGCAGCGCCCGTCCGCTGACCGCCCTGAAAGCGCAGGATGGCATCCCGGACTGGCTGGTAATTGAAAAACTGCTGAAAGAGTGGCAGCCCGATTTCGTGGTGGTGGGATTACCGCTGAATATGGATGGCACCGAGCAGCCGCTGACCGATCGCGCACGTAAATTTGCCAACCGCCTGCACGGGCGCTTTGGCATCCGCGTGGAGCTGCAGGATGAACGACTCAGCACGGTAGAAGCGCGTGCTGGCCTGTTTGAACGCGGCGGCTATCGCGCGCTCAATAAAGGATCGGTCGACTCACAGTCTGCTGCCATCATTTTGCAGGACTGGTTCGAAAACCATTACTGACATCCTCACTCAATCAGTCCGGCAGCCTGACGCGCCAGCCTGCTCTGCTCAAACGTCTGCATACCGGCCTGTGCGCCGGTTTGTAACAGCGCAGGGATCTGGTGCATCTTGCCTTCTCTGATCAGATTGGTGATGCCCGGTGTGGCGATCAGTACCTCAAACAGTCCGATGCGCGAACCGGCAACTGATGGCACCAGCCGCTGTGCAATTACCGCTTTCAGGCTGCCCGCCAGCTGAGTACGCACCAGCTGTTTCTCCTCTGCCGGAAAGACATCAACCAGCCGATCCACCGCCTGCGCTGCGCCACGGGTGTGCAGCGTCGCCAGCACCAGATGGCCGGTCTCCGCAGCAGTCAGCGCCTGACGAATAGTGTCGCTGTCGCGCAGTTCGCCCAGCAGGATGACGTCGGGATCTTCACGCAGTGCTGCCTTTACCCCCAGCGAGAACGAACCGCAGTGCAGGCCGATTTCACGCTGCTGTATCAGCGACTGCTGGCTGTGATGGATAAATTCAATCGGATCTTCCAGCGTGATGATATGCCGCGCCTGCTGGCGGTTCAGCGCATCGACCAGCGCCGCCAGCGTGGTTGATTTACCGCTGCCGGTCGCACCCGTCACCAGAATCAGCCCATCCTGCTGCTCCAGCAGCGTCGGGACAATGGCGGGCAGTTGCAGGCTCGCAAGCGTCGGACATGCCGTGGCGATGATGCGCAGTGCCAGTGACAGGCCGTTGCGCTGCATAAAGAGATTGGCGCGCAGACGCTGACCATCGGCCAGGCTCAGGGCGAAATCGAGCTGCCCTGCGCGCTCCAGCTCCTGACGCTGCGGGTCACTGAGCCAGCGGGCCATAAACTGCGCCATCCATGCGCCAGAAAGCGGGCACTGCTGCGGCATCGCCTCCAGCCTTCCCTGCCGCCGCCAGTAGGGCAAATGTCCGCTGCAAAGGTGCAGATCGGCGGCATTATGCTTTACACTAAGCCCCACCATTTCATCCAGATTCATAATTTCTCCTGACTATGACCTCAATCCAGCAGAACCTACAGCAAGTGCGGCAGCGAATCGCTGCTGCTGCCGCGAGTTGCGGCCGCGCACCAGAAGAAATTACCCTGCTTGCAGTCAGTAAAACCAAACCTGCGAGCGCGGTCGAAGAAGCCTTTGCCGCTGGCCAGATTGCCTTTGGTGAAAATTACGTTCAGGAAGGGGTTGAAAAGGTCCAGGCACTGGCCGCACATCCTGAGCTGGAGTGGCACTTCATCGGCCCGCTGCAGTCCAATAAAAGCCGTCTGGTGGCAGAACATTTCGCCTGGTGTCACACCATTGACCGTCAGCGCATCGCGCAGCGGCTCAACGATCAGCGGCCTGCTTCGCTGCCACCGCTGAATGTGTTAATTCAGGTAAATATCAGTGACGAGAACAGCAAATCTGGCATCATGCTGGAGGCCGTTTCCGGGCTGGCGGAGCAGATCGCTGCCCTGCCGCAACTGCGGCTGCGCGGATTAATGGCGATTCCGGCAGCAGAGAGTGATTACGCGCGGCAGCTGGCGGTGTGTCAGCAGATGGCGGAAGCCTTCCGGCAGCTGCAACAGCACTATCCGCATGCAGACACGCTTTCGCTGGGAATGAGCGATGACATGGAGGCGGCAATCGCCGCAGGCAGTACGATGGTGCGTATCGGCACCGCCATTTTTGGCGCACGAGATTATGCGCACAACTCACAACAATAACAGAGGAACTTCATGTTAACACTGACGTTTTTAGTAAAAACGCTGATCGATCTCTACGTCATGGTGCTGCTGTTACGCATCTGGATGCAGTGGTCCCGCTGCGATTTTTACAATCCAGTGGCGCAGTTTGTCGTAAAGGTGACACAGCCGATTGTTAAGCCGCTGCGCCGTATACTGCCGGCACTGGGACCGATAGATACCGCCTCGCTGCTGCTGGCATTTGTGCTGACTACGCTGAAATACCCGATTTTATTGCTGATTCAGGTGGGCGTCTTCTCAGTCGACCCAACCAATCTGCTGGTCGGCCTGCTGTCGCTGGTTAAATCCGCCGGCTATCTGGTCTTCTGGGTGATTATTATTCGCTCCCTGATGAGCTGGATCAGCCAGGGCCGGGGTCCTGTCGACTATCTGCTGGTGCAGTTAACCGAGCCGATGATGGCACCTGTTCGCCGTATTCTGCCTGCGATGGGCGGCATCGATTTCTCAGCAATGATCGTCATCCTGGTGCTGTATGCCCTGAACTTTCTCGGCATGGACCTGTTCCCGGGTCTCTGGTATCTGCTGTAAATGAATCAAACTGGAACTGTTATGCAAAAAGTTGTCCTCGCAACCGGCAATCCCGGCAAAGTGCGTGAACTGGCGGAGTTACTCTCCGCCTTTGGTCTGGATATCGTCGCACAGACCGACCTTGGGGTTGAATCGGCGGAAGAGACCGGCCTGACCTTTATTGAGAACGCGATTCTCAAGGCGCGTCACGCGGCACAGATCACCGGATTACCGGCCATTGCCGATGATTCCGGCCTGGCCGTAGATGCGCTGGGCGGCGCGCCCGGCATCTACTCGGCGCGCTACGCCGGTGAAGAGGCCAGCGATCAACAGAACCTGGAGAAGCTGCTGCAGGCGCTGGAAAACGTACCAGACGGTCAGCGCCAGGCACAATTTCACTGCGTGCTGGTCTATCTGCGTCATGCGGAAGATCCGACCCCGCTGGTGTTCCACGGCAGCTGGCAGGGTGAGATCACCCGCGCCGCCGCTGGTGCCGGTGGTTTTGGTTACGACCCGATTTTCTTTGTCCCGGCGCTGGGTAAAACCGCGGCCGAACTGAGTAAAGCGGAAAAAGGTGCAGTTTCTCACCGGGGTAAAGCATTGACGCTGTTGCTGGAAGCGATGTGTAATGCCTAATCTGCCGCCGTTAAGTCTCTATATCCACATTCCGTGGTGCGTACAGAAATGTCCCTACTGTGATTTTAATTCCCACGCGCTGAAAGATGAGGTGCCGCACGTTGAATACGTGCAGCACCTGTTGCGCGATCTGGAGATCGATTTACCGCTGATCAATGGCCGGGAAGTGCGCACGATCTTCATCGGTGGCGGCACGCCCAGCCTGCTGAGCAGCAGCGCGATGCAGATGCTGATGGATGGTGTGCGGGAGCGTCTGACGCTCTCGCCCGATGCGGAAGTGACCATGGAAGCCAATCCGGGCACCGTGGAAGCGGACCGGTTCAGCGCCTATCAGCGCGCCGGTATCAACCGTATTTCGATTGGCGTACAGAGTTTCAGTCCGCAAAAGCTGCAGCGCCTTGGCCGCATTCACGGCCCGGAAGAGGCGGTCCGCGCCGCTGAACTGGCCGAGTCGCTCTCGCTGCGCAGTTTTAACCTTGACCTGATGCATGGCCTGCCCGATCAGTCGCTGGAAGAGGCGCTCGATGATTTACGTCAGGCGATTGCGCTTAATCCACCGCATCTCTCCTGGTATCAGCTCACGATTGAACCCAACACCCTGTTTGGCTCACGCCCGCCGGTGCTGCCGGATGATGATGCGCTATGGGATATTTTCGAACAGGGCGATCAGCTGTTGCAGGCTGCCGGTTATCAGCAGTATGAGACCTCCGCCTACGCGAAGCCGGGTTATCGCTGTGAGCACAACCTCAACTACTGGCGCTTTGGCGACTATCTGGGGATTGGGTGTGGCGCACACGGTAAGCTGACGCAACCGGATGGCCGCATAGTCCGCACGGTGAAAACCCGTCATCCGCGTGGATTTATGCAGGGGAACTACCGCGAAAAGCAGTATGACGTTGCCGATAGCGACAAGCCGTTTGAATATTTCATGAACCGCTTTCGCCTGCTGGAAGCCGCGCCGCGTGACGAGTTCAGCCGCTATACCGGTTTATCAGAGCAGGTGATCCGTCCGCAGATGGATGCCGCGATTGCCGCGGGTTACGTGACTGAAACCGCGGAGCAGTGGCAGATTACGGAGAAAGGGAAGCTGTTCCTGAATTCGCTGCTGGAGCTGTTCTTAGCGGAAGAGTAACAAAAGCGCCTCAGCCCGACAGGCTGAGGCGTTGACCTATTTTTTCAGTGCGCCGGTAAGCTGTTTACGCTGATCTTCCAGCGAAATAACGCGATTACACACCTCGTGACCGAAGTTCTGGAAATCCTGCTCCTGCTTGCTCCACTCAGCCTGAATCGACTGCTGCAAACCGCCCAGATTACCCATAATCGCCTGCAGCGGATTACTGCCGCCGCTGCCCTGCTTACTGCCCATCTCGTTCAGGCTATCCTGCATCACGCCGCCCAGCGTCGACTGCACCAGCCTTTCACCTTCGGCGCGAACCTGATCAATCGCCTGATGGTGGAACGTCAGCCCATCTTCACGGTGTTCAATGATGCGGTTCATCTGCTGTTTCAGCTGACCATTCAGCGTGGTCAGGCGATTACGCACGTTGCTGTCGGTGCCCAGTTTTTCAACGATGACCTGATCCAGTGCCGCACGCCCTTTCTCCAGACGTGATGTCGCCCCGCTGTCGATCCACGGCAGATCGCGACGCAGCGCGTTCTGATAGTCGATCGCTTTCTGGCGTCCGGCCGTATCGAGCGTGACCTTCTGTCCATTGAACTGCACGTCGCCCTGCGGCGAGATTTCCATATTGCCGTTGGCACCGACCACCTGCACGCTCTGCGGCTTAATCACCACATCGTCCTGCGGCTTAACGCTGCATTCATAGGCTGCCTGAGCCTGGGTTGCTGCCACCAGCAGCACAGCAAGAAGCGCTTTACGCATCATATCTACTCCCTAAGATCGGGTCTGAAACCCTCTGATCGGGCCTCAGCCCGACACTGTGTGACGACTTAGTCCCACCAGACGTCAAAGAGTTCAGTCATCTGAACGTCCTGCAGCTTGCGATCTTCCAGCCATTTACGAACCAGAGCACGATGCTCATCGGTGCATTTGCCGGTTTTCTGCAGGCAAACCAGACCTTCCCACACCAGGTAACCGCTGCCATCGAAGGCCAGGCCGTTAGGGTCGATCGCTTCATTGATGAACTGGTTCAGCGTCTCATCAATTTCGCTTTCGCTGGTGCCTTCCGGGAAGCGCCAGGCAACCGAGAAGCCCAGTTCCTGAAACTCATCAATGTGCAGTTTTTTACGTAAACGGCGGCTGCGTTGTGTGGCCATTATTTCACCCTCTCAAACATTAAATCCCATACGCCGTGGCCTAAACGCTGCCCGCGCTGCTCAAACTTGGTCAGTGGACGCGTCTCAGGACGCGGCACATAATTCTGTTGTTCTGACTGGTTGCGGTAACCATCGATGCTGTTCATCACTTCCAGCATATGCTCCGCGTAGGCTTCCCAGTCGGTCGCCATGTGGAAAACGCCGCCCAGCTTCAGTTTACGCATCACCAGCTCGGCAAAAGGCACCTGGACGATACGGCGTTTATTGTGACGCGCTTTATGCCACGGATCGGGGAAGAAGAGCTGAACCATGCGCAGCGAGTTATCCGGAATCATCTTCTCCAGCACTTCCACCGCGTCATGGCACATCACCCGAAGGTTCTGCACATCGGCTTCTTTGGCGGCGGCCAGACAGGCACCCACGCCCGGCGCATGCACTTCAATACCCAGGAAGTTCTGATGCGGCGTGTTCTGCGCCATCGTTACCAGCGAAGCGCCCATGCCAAAGCCAATTTCCAGCGTCACCGGGGCTTCGCGGCCAAACAGCGCGGGCAGATCGACAGGCTCCGGCTGATATTCCACCCCCATGACCGGCCACAGGGTGTCCAGCGCCTGCTGCTGGCCTTTGGTTAAGCGGCCCTGGCGGCGCACAAAGCTGCGGATCCGGCGTAATGGCCGCCCGTTCTCATCAAATTCTGGGGTGATGACGTCATTAATCATGTAAAAGCCTGCTGGTTAGCCTGTTCCGGGAAACGGGCATTATGCAAAGTTCATAAGCAGAAGCAAGCCTTTGCAATCTTCCGGTTTACACCCAGGTGCGCATGTGCTGGAATTCCTGCCTGAGTGTAGAGTAAACACGGAAAATTTCCTTCTTATGATGCAAGCGCCGCAGTTCGCGCAACAGGTGCTGGACTGGTATCAGCGCTTTGGTCGCAAAACCCTGCCGTGGCAGCTGGAGAAAACGCCTTATAAGGTGTGGCTCTCCGAAGTGATGCTGCAGCAAACCCAGGTTGCCACGGTTATTCCCTATTTTGCACGCTTTATGGCGCGCTTCCCCACGGTTACCGATCTGGCTGCGGCTCCGCTGGATGAGGTGTTACATCTCTGGACCGGCCTCGGCTACTACGCCCGTGCGCGTAATCTGCATAAAGCCGCAAAGCAGATTGTCGAGGTTCATCAGGGCGAGTTCCCGCGTAATTTCGATGATGTCTCTGCCCTGCCCGGCGTAGGCCGCTCCACGGCGGGCGCGATCCTGTCGCTGTCACTGGGGCAGCATTTCCCGATTCTGGATGGTAACGTCAAGCGCGTGCTGGCCCGTTGCTATGCTGTCAGCGGCTGGCCGGGTAAGAAAGAGGTCGAAAAGCGGCTCTGGCAGATCAGCGAAGAGGTCACACCCGCCGAGGGCGTCAGCCAGTTTAATCAGGCGATGATGGATCTGGGTGCTATCGTCTGTACCCGATCAAAGCCGAAGTGCGAAATCTGCCCGCTGAACAGCGGTTGTGAGGCGTATGCCAGCAGCAGTTGGGCTAGCTATCCCGGTAAGAAGCCTAAGCAGGTGCTGCCAGAGCGCAGCGGCTGGTTCCTGATGATGCAGGATGGTGATGATGTCTGGCTGGAGCAGCGCCCGCCTGTGGGCTTGTGGGGCGGCCTGTTCTGCTTCCCGCAGTTCACAACTGAAGCGGCGATGACCGACTGGCTGGCGGCCCGCGGCATCCATGCAAAACCGCAGCAGCTTACTGCGTTCCGTCACACCTTCAGCCATTTCCATCTCGATATCGTGCCAATGTGGCTGACGTGGCCTTCTGTCGGGGCGGCGATGGATGAAGCAGGCGGTCTCTGGTATAACTTAGCGCTGCCACCATCTGTGGGATTAGCCGCACCCGTTGAGCGCCTGTTACACGAGCTGCGCCATCCCCGACAACTGGCTTTGAACAGTTGTGAGATTAATGAGGAAGAATAATGAGCCGCACTATTTTTTGTACTTTTTTACAGCGCGACGCGGAAGGACAGGATTTTCAGCTCTACCCGGGCGATCTGGGTAAGCGCATTTACAACGACATTTCTAAAGAAGCCTGGCAGAAGTGGATGGCGAAACAGACCATGTTGATCAACGAGAAGAAGCTCAACATGATGAATCCCGAAGATCGTAAAGTGCTGGAGAAGGAGATGATCAATTTCCTGTTCGAAGGTAAAGACGTTCATATCGAAGGCTATACACCGCCAGAAGCGTAAACATTCCGGGCCTCATCGCTGAGGCCGGTTATCCAGGTCAGGCTTGCATTCCCAATGAATAAAAAATTAATCGCCCTGCTGGTGATAGCACCACTTTTGGTTTCCTGTTCCGGGTCAAAGAAACAGCAGTCCCACGAGGAGTGGGTAAAAGATACCAACGCCTTTGATATTCTGATGGGGCAGTTTGCTCATAATATTGAGAATATCTGGGGTATCAATGAGGTCCTGATCGCCGGACCCAAAGATTACGTCAAATATAGCGACAACTATTACACCCGCAGCCACATTAACTTTGAAAGCGGTAAGCTGACCATCGAGACGATTTCTGGCACCGATCCTATGGCCAGCCTGCGTCAGGCAATCGTGACCACCCTGTTGATTGGCGAAGATCCGGGTAATGTCGATCTCTACTCTGACGCCAACGATATTGAAATCAGTAAAGAGCCGCTGCTGTATGGGCAGGTGCTGGATAATACCGGTCAGCCGATTCGCTGGCAGGGTCGCGCGGAAGCCTTTGCTGACTATCTGATTCAGAATAAATTGCAGCGCCGCACCTCGGGTCTGCATGTGATTTACACCATTTCGATTCCGATGGTGCCGAACCACCTGGATAAGCGTGCGCACAAATACCTGCCGATGGTGCGTAAAGCCGCCGATCAGTATGGTGTTGATGCCTCGTTGATTCTGGCGATTATGCAGACCGAGTCGAGCTTTAACCCCTACGCCGTGAGCCATTCTGATGCGCTGGGTCTGATGCAGGTGGTGCAGCATACTGCCGGTGTTGACGTGTTCCGCATGAAGGGTAAATGGGGCAAGCCGAGCCGCAGCTATCTGCTTGATCCGGAGAACAATATTGATGCGGGTACCGCTTATCTGTCGCTGTTGCAGCGTAGCTATCTGGGCGGTATTCAGGATCCGGTGTCACGTCGTTATGCGGTGATCACCGCCTATAACGGCGGCGCAGGCAGCGTGCTGCGCGTCTTCTCCAGCGATAAAGATCGGGCGTTTTCGATGATTAACGGCATGTCACCGAGCAAGGTTTACCAGACACTGGCGAACCAGCATCCGTCGGCGGAGTCGCGTCGTTATCTTTATAAGGTGAGTACCGCGCAGAAGAGTTATCGGGGATTCTGATGGGGGCTGCGCTAAAGCGGGGGAGTGTTCGCTGCGCGAACGGGCTTAGGTGCAGCGCCTGAAGCTGGGATTGTTCGCTGCGCGAACAGGCTATGAGAAGGTTTCGTTCGCTTAGCAGCGGGTATGCACTGAGCGGGTTCCGCCCGCCAGGCGATCAGGAGTGCAGCGCCTGAAGCTGGGATTGTTCGCTGCGCGAACAGGCTATGAGAAGGTTTCGTTCGCTTAGCCGCGGGTATGCACTGAGCGGGTTCCGCCCGCCAGGCGATCAGGAGTGCAACGCTGAAGCTGGGATTGCTCGCTGCGCGAACAGGCTATGAGAAGGTTTCGTTCGCCTGGTAAGCCGGGCAGTTTCAGATTCGCCTCTGCAGGCGACCGACAAGGGGGCGCCAGTCGCCGCGCCCCCTTGACCCCGGGCTCCGGCCTGCTTCACCGCCGCTTCGCGGTTCCTTCGCTACTTCAGGATTTCTCACGGAACGGCGGGACGCGCCATCCCTGGCGCGAACCCGCCTCTTCGCGACATCCCTGTCGCTCGTCCTGAAATCCCTCATCCGCTCAGCGGCTCTGACGGCCTCCCCACCCCCTCGCTGTTATCTCTTCTTTTTATGTTGGGTTCGCTGTCGCTGTGAGTTTGGAATTGCCTCTGACTTTCGGCTCAGCAAACAGAATGGCATTCAACTCGCCCGCTGTTATTTCTGCTTTTATGTTGAGTGCTTTTTCGCTGTAGTTTTTTTGGGATTGCCTCTGACTTTTGGCTCAGCAGACCGAATGTTATTCAACCCACCCGCTGTTATCTCATCTTGTTATGTCGGGTACTTTATCGCTGTATTTTTTTGGGATTGCCTCTGACTTTTGGCTCAGCACACAGAATGGCATTCAACCCTACCCGCTGTTATCTCGTTTTCAGGTAACTAAGATTGTTGCGGTGAACTTCAGGAATTGAGACTGGCTTTCAGACCACCAGAAAACTGTGCACCAAAGAAAACATAAAGAAATCACAGGCGGGGGTTTCCCAGAGGCGTCCGAAGCGCTGAGGAACAACCGTAGGCCAGGATGAGCCGACAGGACGTCGGCGAAAGGACGGTACGAGCCAGGGATGGCGAGTCCGGACGGTCCGTCGGCCGCAGGGCGTGACGAAGGCACCCCGCACAGCGGGGCGCGCAGGCAGCCGGACGCCGGGATTGTTAAGGGGCGGGCGTCCGCCCCTTGACGCGTCCGCCTGCTCAGGCAACCTGAAACTCCCCATCGCCTGGCGGGCGGAACCCGCTCAGTATTAGCCCGCTGCTAAGCGAATGAAACCTTCTCAGCCCCGTTCGCGCAGCGAACAAAAAGGCAGGCGGGCCGCTACCCGCCTCTGCCCACGCTCAGATCAGCGCCCCACTATCATATTGGCCACCAGATACTTCTGTCCCTGGTCATCCTCTTCGGTGTAAACGCCCTGCAGCTCTGGTGAGAAGCCAGGCAGCAGATTAAGCCCCTCTTCCAGCGCCAGGAAGTAACGCTGCACCGCGCCGCCCCAGACTTCCCCCGGGACGACGCACAGCACACCCGGTGGATAAGGCAGTGCACCTTCCGCGGCAACCCGGCCTTGCGCTTCGGCTATCGGCACCAGCTCCACTTCGCCGCGAATATAAGCCTGATGCGCATCCTGCGGATTCACCCTGACCGGCGGGAACTCCGCGGCGCGGAACATCAGGCGCTGCAGATCCTTGACGTTGTGACTGACGTAAAGGTCGTGCATCTCCTGACAGAGGCGACGCAGGGTATACCCGGCATAGCGTTCGGCATTTTTGCGGTAAATGGTCGGCAGCACTTCGGCCAGCGGCGCATCCTCTTTGACGTGCTGTTCGAACTGCGCCAGCATCGCCACCAGATTCGCCATCTTCTCCGGACTCTCTGCCGGGGTCAGCAGGAACAGGATTGAGTTGAGATCGCACTTCTCCGGCACAATGCCGTTTTCGCGCAGATAGTTCGCCAGAATGGTCGCCGGAATCCCGAAATCACTATACTCACCGCTGGCCGCATCAATCCCCGGCGTGGTCAGCAACAGCTTGCAGGGATCCACCCGATACTGATCGCGCGCATAACCCGCGAAACCGTGCCACTTCGCCTGCGGTTCAAAGCTGAAGTAGCGCAGATCGCGGGCGATCGTCTCAGTGGGCGCATCCTGCCAGCGCTGGCCATCCACCGTCTCCGGCACAAACGGCAGGATCATCTCACAGCGATCCAGGATCGATTTACGCGCCTCAATACCCAGCGTGACGCACTCATCCCACATGCGACGCCCCGCTTCGCCCTGATGCATTCTGGCGTTGATATCCAGCGCGGCAAACAGCGGATAAAACGGACTGGTGGATGCGTGCAGCATAAAAGCGTTATTCAGTCGCTTATGCGGGCAGAAGCGGCGCTGTCCGCGAATATGATTATCTTTTTTATGGATCTGCGAAGTCTGCGAAAAACCTGCCAGCTGCTTATGCACTGACTGCGTGACAAAAATGCCGGGATCGTTCTCATTCAGTTGCAGGGTCAGCGGCGAACAGCCTTCCATCAGTGGAATGAACTGCTCATAGCCCAGCCACGCGGAATCAAACAGGATGTAATCACACAGATGGCCGATGCGATCCACTACCTGGCGCGCGTTGTAGACCGTGCCGTCGTAGGTGCCCAGCTGGATGATCGCCAGACGGAAAGGCCGCTCTTCAGCCGCGCGCTGCGGAGCCACGGCCGCGATCTGCTCGCGCAGATAAGCCTCATCAAAACAGTGCGCGTCAATGCCGCCAATAAAGCCGAAAGGATTGCGCGTCGCTTCAAGATAAACCGGGGTCGCGCCCGCCTGAATCAGCGCGCCATGATGGTTCGACTTGTGATTGTTGCGGTCGAACAGCACCAGATCGCCACGCGTCAGCAGCGCATTGGTCACCACTTTGTTGGCACTTGAGGTGCCGTTGAGCACAAAGTAGGTTTTATCGGCGTTAAACACCTTTGCCGCATACTTCTGCGCATCTTTAGCCGAGCCTTCGTGGATCAGCAGATCGCCCAGTTTGACGTCGGCATTGCACATATCAGAGCGGAAAACATTCTCGCCGTAGAAGTCATAAAACTGTTTGCCCGCCGGATGCTTTTTAAAGAAAGCACCGCCCTGATGTCCGGGACAGGCAAAGGTGCTGTTCTGCATATCGACATAGCGGGTCAGCGTCTCGAAGAAAGGGGGCAGCAGCGCCGCTTCATACGCCTGCGCAGCCGCTTCCAGCGCGATCCACTCCTGAGGATCGCCATTCAGCTCACCGCTGACGCCGGGCAGGTGCATCACCTCTTCTTCAAACGCGTTAGCGACAAACACCGGCAGATTAAAGCCGGTATGACGCAGCAGCGCCAGCACGCCGCTACGGGTATCCGCCAGCGAGACGACAACCGCCGCCACATCAGTGAAGTCGGTGTTATCCAGCGTCACCACGTCTCGCGCAGTGTTCAGGGTCAGACTGGGCGCCACAGCGGCGCTGGCAGCAATTTTCAGTGGAGTCATAACAGAATCCCTAACGTCAGGGAGGAAGTGCCAGAGGCACAATTATGGGGACAGTGCCCCGGCGAATACTTAACAGTCAGAAGGCGTTACGCAGCCCGTGGAGAGCAGATCCATAGCCGCTGCCCGGCAGGCCTCACCGCATGGTGAATAACGGAGATATCGGAAAAGAGGATAACCCGGTGAGCGCCGGAAAAAGCGAACGGTAATCCGGGCGGATGCGCGGTGAACCGGACATGGCGACGTCCTCTGTGGCAAAGAAGCAGGGTCAAAAAGTGGCGGTCATGATGTCATCTTTTTCAGGCATGGACAACCCGAACCAGGTAATTATTCAGTCACCCTCTTCGCATGTAACAACATGATTTTTATAGTCTATTTATCATAAAAAATTCATAATGCGACTAATTATCTGAATTATATGCAGATTTATGCACTTAACTCACTGCCGCTGTCAGCGTGCTTTTCCGCTCGTGTTGTCTCCATTGCCTGCAGACGCGACCATTGCCCTACCGCATTGCATCTGCCAGGCGTAAACTGATCTTCTCTTTCCCACTCTGCCGGAGGCTGCATGTTCAAGGCACTGGTCATTGAAAATGACGAACAAGGTTACCGTTCCCTGCTGAAAGATCTCCCCGAATCTCAACTGCCTGACCACGATGTTACGCTCGACGTCAGCTACTCATCCCTGAACTACAAAGATGCCCTGGCTATCTGTAACAAAGGCCCGATTGTGCGCCACTTCCCGATGGTGCCAGGTATCGATTTTGTTGGCCGGGTGACGGCCAGCCGCCATCCCGACTGGAAAGAGGATGATGTGGCGCTGCTGACGGGCTGGGGCGTGGGCGAAAAACAGTGGGGCGGCCTGGCACAGAAAGCCAGCGTCAGTGGCGACTGGCTGGTGCGCCCGCCCGCCACGCTGAGTCCGCTGCAAACCATGGCAATCGGTACGGCGGGACTGACCGCAATGCTCTGCGTGATGGCGCTGGAAAAACAGGGCATTACACCTGAACAGGGGCCGGTACTGGTAACCGGTGCCAGTGGCGGCGTCGGCAGCTATAGCGTCAGCCTGCTGGCGCGTCTGGGTTATCAGGTGATCGCTTCCAGCGGGCGCACCAGCGACCATGCCTATCTGATTGATACGCTGGGCGCGGCATCGGTCATTGACCGTGAAGAACTCTCCCAACCCGGCAAGCCACTGGCAAAAGAGCGCTGGGCCGCCGCGATAGACAGCGTAGGCAGTCACACCCTGGCGAATGTGCTGGCCGCCACCCAGCGCGACGGCGCGGTTGCCGCCTGTGGTATGGCGCAGGGACTCGACCTGCCAGCCAGCGTCGCACCCTTTATTTTGCGTGGCGTTACGCTGGCCGGTGTCGATAGCGTGATGTGTCCGAAGCCGCTTCGTCAGCAGGCGTGGCAACGACTCGGTGAGCTGATGGATAGCGAACGGCTCAGTAAGCTGAGCCGGGTGATCCCGCTAAGTGAAGCCAGAGAAGGTGCGCAGGCATTGCTGGATGGTAAAGTGCAGGGTCGTCTGATTGTCGACTGCCGCTAAGCCTGTTTAAAGGCGCGTTTCGCGCCTTTAACGATCGGCTCGCTGCAGCCGTTTTATAAGTCCTTCCAGCGCGAACTGTGTCCCCTGCTCCATCACCGATTTCGGATCGCCGCTGAACTGATGGCACTCCGCTTCGTCTCTGCCGTCGGGCAATACCCAGCCAAACCAGATGGTGCCCGCCGGTGTACCATCTTCGCCGCCATCCGGTCCGGCATAGCCGGTAATGGATAATCCCACCGGCTCGCCGGAGCGGGCGCAGGCGCCCTGCACCATCTCCCGCGCCGTCTGTTCGCTCACCGCCGTATGCTGTTTCAGCGTGTCAGGGCGCACCCCCAGCAGACGGATTTTGGCATTTTCGCTGTAGGTCACAAAGCCGCTGGTATAAAAGTCTCCGCTGTTTTCCACCGCGGCCAGCGTCATGCTGATCAGCCCGGCGGTACAGGATTCGGCGGTCGCCAGATGAAGTCCGGAAGAGAGTAAAATATTCCCCAGTTGCTCAGCGGTCTGATCTAATGATTTTGCCATTATGGTCTCCTTGAATCTGTCCGGAACTCCAGGTATAGCGCAAAATCAGCGAATAAAACCGCGCAAGGCAATGTTTTTAAAGCGAAACGGTCTAAATACGCAGCTGGATATGCGGCTGTCCACTCCCGGTATGCGCCACTACCTGCAGATCGGCCTGGTACCAGCGCGTCAGCGTCGATTCCGTCATCACCGTCTGCGGCGAGCCTTGTGCCACCAGTCGGCCTGCGTGCAGCAGCAGTATGCGATCGGCCCATAATGAGGCCTGATTAAGGTCATGTAACACGGTACAGACGGTGAGATCTCCTGCGCGCGTAAGC
This sequence comes from Pantoea sp. CFSAN033090, assembly GCF_001264395.1. Classification (NCBI taxonomy): domain Bacteria; kingdom Pseudomonadati; phylum Pseudomonadota; class Gammaproteobacteria; order Enterobacterales; family Erwiniaceae; genus Pantoea; species Pantoea sp. CFSAN033090. The sequence continues at coordinate 195,633 of NZ_LGYX01000011.1, forward strand.
TGGCGTAGTAAACGCAGGGTTTGCTGTTGCCAGAAGAGATCCAGCGCCGAAGTCGGCTCATCCAGAAACAGCCAGCCGCGTGGCCTTCCCTCATGCCAGAGCTGTGCCAGCACCCGCGCCAGCTGCACCCGTTGTTGTTCACCGCCAGAGAGCTGGCGGTAATCGCGCTGCGCCAGCCCTTCACAACCGGTCAGCCGCATAACCTCAGCCACAATCTGCGACGTCTGCGCCTCCGGCCAGGGCGCACGGCCCATCGCCACGACCGACTGCGCCGACTGCGCAAAGGTCAGGTTGTTCTGCTGGCGCATCACTGCCCGGCGTCGTGCCAGCTGCTCACGCGGCCATGCCGTCAGCCGTCGATCGCCCAGCCAGCACTCGCCCCGATCGGGCGACAGAAATCCCGTCAGCATCCGCAGTAGCGTCGACTTACCCGCGCCGTTGGGGCCAATCAGCGCCACCAGCTCGCCACCTGACAGCGTGACGTCGAGATTATCGATAACGGTTTTGCCGCCGCGCGCGAGACACAATCCCCTGGCCTGTAAAATGTCCATCACTCCAGCCCTCGCTGTTGACGCAGAATCAGCCAGAGAAACCACGGACCGCCAATCAGGCTGGTCAGCAGCCCCACCGGCATCTCTGCCGGAACCACCAGAGTGCGCGCCAGCGTATCGGCCAGCAGCAGCAGAATCGCCCCCGCCAGCGCTGAGCCGGGCAGCAGCCAGCGATGATCGCCGCCAAGGCAAAAACGCATCACGTGTGGCACCACCAGTCCGACGAAGCCGATCACGCCGCTGACCGAGACCGCCGTACCGACCAGCAACGCACTGAGGATCAGCAGCTGATGCTGAGTACGCTTCACATCAACGCCCATGTAGTGCGCATCCTCTTCGCCCGCCTGCAGCAGGTTAAGGTGGCGGGCGCGAGTCTGTAAAAGCAGCAAGGCTGGCAGAATCAGCAGCAGGCAGATCAGCAGTGCAGGCCACTGTGCCTGGCTGAGGCTTCCCATGCCCCATAACGACAGCTGGCGCAGCTGCTGGTCGTTGCTCAGCCATGACAGCACGCCTACCGCCGCCCCGCACAACGCATTAATCGCAATGCCGACCAGCAACAGCCGCGAAAGATTGCCGCGCGCCAGCCGACTGAAACTGAAGATCAGCAGTGTAACCAGCAGACTGCCGATAAACGCGGCGATCATCGGTAGCCACAATGCCAGCGGTGCTGGCAACGCCAGCGGAATAATGATTGCCAGCGCCACCGCCAGTCCCGCCCCGCTGCTGATCCCCAGCAGACCGGGATCGGCCAGTGGGTTACGAAAAACACCCTGCATCACTGCGCCAGAGACTGCCAGCGCCATGCCCATCACCACCGCCAGCAGCACGCGCGGCAGACGGATATCCAGCCAGATCTGCCAGATAAGATCGCTGAGCGGTGCCTGCCACAGCGCCCGCACTGAAAGCGACATCGCCCCCAGATTTGCCGCCAGCACCATCGCCACCAGCAGGAAGATCAGCATCAGCACCAGGCCACGCAGCGCATTATCCTTAATCATGGTTCAGCGATTCCGCCGCCTGACGCAATTTCACGATTGCCCGCGGCGTATCAAGGCCAAACCCCAGCAGTGCCATGGTGTCGATCACCAGCAGACGATGCTGCTGCCCGGCAGGCGTCAGCGCCAGACCCGGTAACTGCCACAGCTGCGCTTCGCCGCCCAGGGTTTTCAGGCCATCCTCGCCTATTACCACCAGATCCGGCGCGGCGGCGATCACCCCTTCCTGCGACAGTGCCTGATAGTGCGGCACCGAGCCCATAGCATTCTCCAGCCCGGCGCTGCGAATGGCGCCATCGGCCGCAGTCTGATTTCCCGCCGCCATCGACTTCATGCCGCTGTTCGCCATGATGTAGAGCACTTTTACCGGCAGCGGTTGCTGCGGCAACTGGCGAATCTGCTGCGTCATTTGCTGCGCCAGTGCCTGAGCTTCGCTTTCACGCTGCAGCGCCTGGCCCACAGTGATAATTTTCTGAGGAATCGCCTGCAGGCTGCTGTCGCCGCTGACCGTGACCACCCTGACGCCCGCGCGGGCAATCTGTTGCAGCACCAGCGACGGTTGCGCCTGCGCGCTGGCGATCACCAGCGTCGGTTTCAGTGCCAGAATGCCTTCGGCGTTGAGCTGGCGCATATAACCCACGTCCGGCAGTCGGGCGGCCTGCGCCGGACGCAGACTGGTGCTGTCGCGCGCCACCAGCTGTGACTGGGCATCCAGCGCATAGATAATCTGAGTGACGTCACCACCAATCGACACCACCCGCTCCGCCGCCAGTGATGGCAGCGTCATCAGCAGCCATAACAGCATCGCTCTTTTCATGCCGCCGCTCCCGGCGTGCGGAGTGCGCCAATCTGCTCGCGCCAGCGTGACTGCTCTGGCGTACCTTCCGTGCGCTGACCGTAGAGCTGGGCTATCTGCGTGCCGTCGGCGGCGAACAGTTCCAGGCTGGTAACAAAGCCATCGCCCGTTGGCTTGCGTGTTACCCAGCTTTCGCTGATCTGATCAGCCATCAGATGCAGGGTGAACTTCGGATTGAAGATGTTGAGCCAGTTTTCCACTGGCTGCAGCTTCTCTACCCTTCCGGTGAAAATCTGAGTACAGCCACGGTTGCCGACAAAAATCATAATTTCATTGCCCGCCTGCTGTGCCATCTGTAGCAGGCGCTCAAGCGCGTCGTTGCCGGTCTGCCAGGCGAGATCCTCACCCACCGCGCGAAAGGCCTGCGGCCGTGACACCTGGTGGCGCTTCAGCAACGCGAAAAACTGATGAACATCGGTCATGGCGCGCCATTCACGGTCGATGGCGGTGGCATCAATCGCCTCCGTCAGGGGAGCAGCGGCAACCGGCTCAACCACGAGCGGCGTCGCCACGGCGTCGGTAAAGTCGGCGATCAGCGTCTGCCACACTGCCATGCTGGTCTGCTCCGTGGCGTAAACTTTCAGCACCGCATCGCCATGACGATCAAAAATCTGAATGCTGTGACGAACGCCCTGCCCGGTCGGCTCCTGCAGAGCAAAGGCGCTGCACCACTGACCGACGAACAGGCGCAGATCGAGCGCACGGGGATTAAGCACCAGGCCACCATGTGCGCCAATCTGCACATTGTGGTATTCACCCAGATGTTCATGTACCGCATAAGCGTTACGGGTAATGTTTTTGGTTTCGCCGACTGCGCCCAGTGCCTTCAGCAACGCCGGAAAATCGCGTTTCAGCGCCACGGCATCAACGCCGATGCGCGCTTCACACAATTCCGCTTCGCTGATGCCGATCAGCGCGGCCAGGTCGCGGGCATATTTGTTCGGTTGTTCACCTTTAAGGACAAGATAGTGCTGATAAATCAGGTTCATGACTCAGGCTCTCTTAGTAGTGCCCTGCATCAGCGCAGGGCGACGGCTATCAAAAATCGACGTTAACACCTAACTGGAAAGTACGGCCCGGCATCACGGCCAGTGCCTGATCGTTGCGCTCCTGCTGAGTGGCGCTGGTCAGTTCACGGCTGCTGAGGTAATCCCGGTATTTGCGATCGGTTATGTTGTAAAGCCCGCCACTCAGCCTGACGTTGTGCGCGACACGCCAGTAAGCGGTCATATCCACCATGCCATAACCCGGCACCCGCATGTAATCGGTGCTGGAGTCGGCCAGGCTGCTGCCGTTGTTAGCGAAGCTTTCGCGGTTAGTCGCGCTGGCTTGCTTACCTTTGACAAAGGTAGCGGTAACGGCGGCACCGTAGCCGCGCGCCTCATCATCCCAGGCGAGTCCGACGATCGCTTTCATCGGGGCAACACTCTCAAGGTCGATGTAGCGGTCACCAAGGTAGCTCGACTTTGCCGCACCCTGCGTGTAACCAAACGCCAGATTGGCGCTCAGACCTTCGACCTCGCTGAACCAGCTGCCGAAGTTCACTTTACTGCTGATTTCAGCCCCGTAGATGTAGGCTTTATCGCGGTTCTCCGCCTGATAGGTGGTGTAAATGTTGGCGGGCACATTGACGAACTGACCCGGATTAGCCGCCCGGCTGTAGCGGGTAAAGGCAATAAAGTTTTTATAGTCGTTATAAAAAGCGGCAGCGTTAAGCGTGACGCCTTTTGCCACCTCTCCTTTTACACCCCACTCGTAGTTGTTGCTGGTTTCGGTTTTCAGATCTGCATTACCAATCAGCGCATACTGCGCGGTGCCGGCATAGCTGGAGCCAAGGTTCCATGAACCATAAAGCTGGGTATCGTTGGGGAACTGCGCGCCACGGGTATATTGCAGATAAGTCATCAGCTTCGGTGTCAGATCGTACTGGAAGGCGATCGACGGCAATACCTGCGTGTCGCTGTTTGGCGATCCATAGAGCGCTGAAACTTCGCTGGCGTCGAGCACGCTACTGTTCGTGGTCAGCGTCGCCACATCACGCGGTCGGGTGTTCTGATAGGCCACGCGCGCGCCCGGCACGATGGCCGCCCGATGTCCGTCAGCATCGAAGCTGATGGTATCCTGCAGATAACCACCCACGGTGTAGCTGCGACTGTTAGCCTGCGGCTGCATGATCGCAGTAAAAGTACTGGCTGGCGGTGACTGACGGAAAGGTCGCTCAGTATCCACCAGGCGCGCATTCAGCCCGGCACTCAGTTCATGTCGCCCGACGCTTTTAAGCGCGCGGGTGTCAAAACCGAAGCTGTCGCTGTTGTAATCGGAATAGACGGTTTGCCTGGCGGTGGCACTCGACGGCATGCGGGTGTTGTCATGCGCCTGGGTCTGCTGCCAGTAAATGCGGGTCGTCAGGCTGTCGATCAGGTCATTGTAAGGGGTGTACTCATCCGCCAGGCTGATGCCCCAGCGGCGGGTATCACTCTGCTGCTGTGCCGTCCCCCAGACTGTATTGCCTGAAGTGCTCCAGCTGTCGTAATGGCTGTGGTGGGTTTTGTGATAGTAATCGACCGTCGCGCTGAGCTTGTGAGCATCATTGGGCTGCCAGATGCCGGAGGTCATAAAGGCGTCGGAGTGCCAGTTAGCGGGATACGCATCCAGCGTATCGCTGTTGTTACGGGTCTGATGTCCGTCACGGCGGCTGTAAACAAAGATGCCGCGCAGCTCATCGTCACCGGCAGCGGCGGTGATGCCGTTATGCCAGCTGCGACTGGATGAGTCATAGTCGCTCTGATAACTGAACGCGGTCGCTTTTCCGGGATGCAGGTAATCGTCGGGAGACTTATTACGGAACGAGACGTTGCCGCCAATCGAGGTGTTCGGCTGTTCCACTGCTGTGGCGCCCTTCTCAATCTCAATACGGCCAAACATATAAGGATCGATGTAATCGCGGCCAATGCCAAAGCTGTCGAGACCTGCGCGTCCTACATAGCTGCGGCCAGTGGCCTGCGGCAACGGAATGCCGTCCACATCCAGACCGACGCGGTTGCTCTCGAGGCCACGAATGTTGTAGCCGGTATAACCGGCCCGATCAAAACCGCTCTTACCGGCTGATGAACCGCCACGGGTACCGGTAGCACTGATCAGCGGTTCATAGCGCATGATCGATCCAAAGTCAGTGGCACCACGCTGTTGCAGATCGCTGGCAGAGAGCGAGGTTTTACTGCCTGCCGTTTTTTTGATTTCCGGTGCTGTCACCGTCATTACCGGTTCGGCACTGCTGCCATAGCGGTCAGAAAGGGCTAGCGTGGCAGATTCACTGCCCGCAGCATAAGTGCAGGTGGTATTGATGAAGGTGGCGAGCAACGCCAGTTGAGTCAGACGCGGTTGCGTCAATCTCCGAAAACGTGGTGACATAGGCGCGAATTACCTGATTAATTGTTAGTATTCGCTCACTTGCTTGCTGGCAACAGTAAAACGGCTCCGCATAAAAGCCGTGAAAAGTCAGAACATCATGCTGGTGTAGTAATTATCGCCCGGAATTTAATGCAACTGATAATCATTATCAATCTTATTTACATTTAGATATAAACCACAGCGCACAAATTGTTAACCCGAATGCATTGGCATTTATCAACACGTAAAGGAATAGAGTTATGGCGCAAAAACCTGTGGTTGTTATTCACTACTGTATGCAATGCAACTGGCTGATGCGGTCAGCGTGGATGGCACAGGAACTTCTGCATACGTTCGCTGAGGATCTGGCGGAGGTGACGCTGAAACCGGGCACCGGCGGTATCTTTGAGATTACGCTGGATGAGCATCTGCTGTGGGAACGTAAGCGGGATGGTGGCTTCCCGGATGCGACCACGCTGAAACAGCGTGTGCGGGACATCTGCTTCCCGGATCGTACGCTGGGCCACATCGACAAACACAAAACTGAAGTCAGCTAACTCCGCGATTAGCTGAGGGTGATTTTTTCTGCCGCGTCGTGCAGCGCCTTAATCAGCGTCTGCAGCGCGGCTTCTGAGATATCTTCCTGCGCAAGCCGCCGGTTCAGCGCGACCTTCAGCCCATGAATCGCCTGCTCAACAGCAGGAATGCTGCGGTTATTGACCAGAATTGCCAGCGTAGAGAGCCGTGTAATCAGGCTGGTGACCGTTTCACGATTCTCTGCCAGCTGCGCTTCTCCCGCTGCCGTCAGGCGGTAGGCTTTACGCGTTGCCTGCGCATCCACCACCTGAATCGCCTCCATCTCTTCCAGCAGCGTCAGATTGGGGTAAATGATCCCCGGACTGGGCGAATACTCTCCCTTTGACAGCTCCTCAACAGACTTGATCAGCTCATAGCCATGCGCGGCATTCTGCGCCAGGAAATGGAGCATCAGCAGGCGAATCTCACTCGCTTCCAGCATCTTTTCACGTCGCTTGCGCCGTCCGCTGCAACTTCCTGCGCGCGCATTCTGATCGTCAGATGAAGTGGAAGTCGGATGCTGTTTCATGGTCTGCCCTGCTGCGAAAAAAGTGGGATTGATGGTAGTGCGCCGCCTGGCAAAACTCAATTGCCTTAGCGGCTTACTTCTGGTGCCAGTAGGCCACCGCCCGCACGAAGTCACTGTTGAGGCCGCGCTGCACCGTAAAGTAGTCACACAGCGCTTTAACAAACTCACCTTCGCCGGTCAGCCAGACAAAGTAATCTTCCGTCGGGATAGTGATCTGATCCAGCCGGGCAATCAGCTGGCTGAGCTGCGCTTTCTGCATCTGGCCGCTGCCGAGCCAGTTTGTCGTCACATCAGCCGTATCAGATAAATAGTCGCGGCCCGTCGCTTCATCGGTAAAAGCATAGAGATGCAGCGCCTGCGCCCGGGCGTCACGCTGACGGCGCGCAAAAGCCGGCAGCCCGGTTTCATCACAGACATAGAGCTGGAATGCGTAATCGGTCGGCACCACCAGCGAACCGCGTGGGCCGCCGACAATCAACCGATCGCCAGGCTGCGCCTGAGTTGCCCAGTCACTGGCTACGCCCTGCTCATGAATATAGAAATCGAGGGTCAGTGAAGATTCACCATCGAATTCCAGCGGTGTGTAATCACGCGCCTGCGGACGCAGCCCTTCGGGCCAGACAATCCCCGCATCGGTGATTTGTGGCAGAGCCAGTGTGGCTCCTTCAGCGGAAGGGAAGAAAACCTTAATGTGGTCATCAAAGCCTGGCGACGTAAAGCCCGCCAGATCGCTGCCGCTGAACCGGATGCGCCAGAATTTACCGGCAATGTTAGTTTTACTCGCGACCTGAATATGACGGAAACGCAATTCATTACGGACGCGCTGTGGTACACGCTGATCGGCTGATACAGGCAAAATTTCTCTCCTGAAACGGGATGGATGCCCGTGACTCAAGGGCATGCTGACAATCATGGAATAACAATCATTCTCATCTGAAGTGCCAAGATTAGCTATGATATATCTTCACTGCAAGAACGAAAAATGCGATCCAGCGGCTTAAGATATATTTTATGCCTGTACGGGTGTGCGTAGTGCAGACGAAGAGCGGCCCTGATAAGAGCGTTCAGTGAGAGGTAAGCAGCAGGTGCGGGGTGTTTACGGGTCAGGCAGAGAAGGCGGAAACTGTCCGGCTCCTGACGAGCCGGGCATGATGTTGCGCCGCACATTCTGGCAGCGCGTGACCACTTACAGTGTGTCGTTGAATCCTGAGAGGGAAGGATTGCTGCTGGAGTGTTCCGGCAGCTCACCATCACCCAGAATTTCATGCTGGGTGGCCTGAGAGTGCGGATGCAGTCCGGCAGGAGGTGAAAAAGGTTCAGCCTGTTGTGCCATCGCCATGACAGGCAATGCCAGGATCAGTGAAATCATTAAGCGTCGCATAGTTGTCTTCGTTTGTTTTTTTGACCAGAAAAGGCCTGAAATGCAGGTAAATATTCCAGCCCTGGCACAGATGCACGATGATTCAGGCATGGCAGGGTTTCGGGAGAGGATTTTACGCCAGAACGGCGAGTTATTTTATAAAATCGTGCGGTTTGTCACGGTTTACCGCACGAATTATGCATTAACAGGGTCGGGAGCCACACACCCTGCCCTGCTGGCTACGCCTGCATCACCGGAATAGAAAAAACGCCGCTCAGCCAGTCGGGCTTACAGTGCGCAAAATCGAGACGCAGCAGATCTTTACCCGGACGACGTGACACACCCAGTGCTGGCAGATGCTGATAGTAGATATCCTCGATAAAGCGTGTCAGCTGCTCCGGGCTGCCGCTCCAGCGGATCGACGCATAGAGTCCACGAACCTCGCTCCAGCTGGCGGTGTTGTCACCCAGCAGCCCGGCATGTTGCGGCTCCAGCGCCTGAAACAGGCTGATATTTTGCTGATCAGCAGAGCTATGGCCGGGGCCATACTGAAAGCCTAACCAGCCCTGCGACACGCGGCCGCCCGCCAGCGCCACCAGTTGCCGCGCCTGTTCAGCCACCCGGTGATCGCGATCGGCAATGTAATCGCCAAACTTACACTCCCACTCCAGCGTTTCTCCGCACAGATGCAGCTCTTCCTCACGCTCCACCAGCGTTGCACGCTCTGCCAGCGATCGCACCAGAATGCGGCCATGGAAGTTTTTAACCGGCAAATGGGGAATACGGCGAAACGCGCCAGGCGTCAGCGAAAAGTGACCTTTGAATACCCGGGTAAAATTTTGCTGGTTATCAAAACCAAAACGTACGGCGATATCGATCAGCGTCATGCGGGTCAGACGCAGCGCCATAGCGGCCATCGTCAGACGCCGTTTACGGGTGTAAGCCGCCAGGGTCTGTCCGGTCATCTCCTTAAACATGCGCTGCATGTGCCATTTGGAATAACCTGACTTGAGGGTAATCTGATCGATATTAAGATCGTCGGTGAGATTGGCTTCAATCCACTCGACCAGATCGTTGATGTGCTGTTTTTTAATGGCCTGACTGAGCATGATGGCGATTTACGACGCGGGTTAGGACTGGGATTTCAGTTACAAAAGGATAACAAAAATCGCAAATCGGTGTAAGGAAAGGGTAAGCATTGCGCGTCCGTTCAGGGCGTTTCCGCATTAATTGCTTAGGTTACTAACTAAAAAAGGCTGACTGTCGTCAGCCTTCTGATTATTGATAAAAACTGCGCCGGATAGCTGTAAGATGGAGCCTGCGACAACTAATGACTGCGCATTCCGGCCGCTGTCATCATCATGCGGAACAGCGAGGCGACAACGCCCAGCGCCAGTACGCTGGCGGCATAGATAAACACCAGCCACATCACACGCTTCCACCATGGCGCTTTCGTTTCTTGATTGTGATTGTGGTCTTTCATGCTGCTGAGGCTTTTCATATCAATGATATCCTGCGTCTGCTTTGATTTTTCCACGGAACACGTAGTAGCTCCAGAAGGTGTAGCCCAGGATCATCGGGATAATCAGCAGGCTACCCACCAGCATAAAGGCCTGGCTCTGCGGCGGTGAGGCGGCAGCCCAGATGGTCACTGATGGCGGAATAATGTTTGGCCAGATACTGATGCCCAGCCCGGAGAAGCCCAGGAAGATCAGCGCCAGCGTCAGCAGGAACGGTGAATAGTGCGCCTCGCGTTTAATGGCGCGCACAATGCCCCACGAACAGAGCAGCACCAATACCGGAACCGGCAGGAACAGGAACAGGTTGGGTTTGCTGAACCAGCGATGCGCGATATCCGCATGCGCAAACGGTGTCCACAGGCTGATGATGCCGATAATCACTAACAGCGCAATCACCAGCGGCGTAGCCAGCGCAGACATTTTACGGTGCAACTCATTCTCGGTCTTCATGATAAGCCAGGTGCAGCCCAGCAACGCGTAGGCAACAACCAGACCCACGCCGCAGAACAGCGGGAACGGTGCCAGCCAGTCCATTGCGGAACCGGCAAAACGGCGTCCCTCAACCGGAATACCATCCAGCAACGCACCCACGGCCACACCCTGACTGAAGGTGGCGATGACTGAACCGGCAATAAACGACTTATCCCAGAACGCCCGATGGCCTTCTACCGCCTTGAAACGGAACTCAAAGGCGACACCACGGAAAATCAGGCCAATCAGCATAGCGGTCAGCGGAATCGACAGCGCATCGGCAATCACCGCATAGGCCAGCGGGAACGCGCCGAACAGGCCAGCGCCACCCAGAACCAGCCAGGTTTCATTTCCGTCCCAGACCGGCGCGACGGTGTTAACCATCATGTCGCGCTCGCCAGCATCTTTATTGAACGGGAACAGCAGACCAATACCCAGGTCGAAGCCATCCATCACGATATACATCAGGGTTGCGAAAACGATAATCGCAAACCAGATAACGGAATAATCGATCATCTTAGTGGTCTCCATCCTTAAAGGTGGCAGCGGAAAGCGGACGCGCCGGGGTTTTCTTCTGACCAGGACCACCCTCTTCGGTGATATGGCCTTCGCCGGTAACCGGTCCCTGCTTAATCAGACGCATCATGTAGTGATACCCCACGCCGAACACCGAGCTGTAGACCAGAATAAAGGCCAGCAGGCTGATGCTCATGTGCATATCCCCATGTGCCGAGACCGCATCAATCGTGCGCTGCACGCCATAGACCACCCACGGCTGACGACCGATTTCAGTGGTAAACCAGCCTGCCAGAATCGCAATCAGACCCGACGGCCCCATCAATAGCGCAAACCACAGGAAAGGACGCGACTCATAGAGACGCCCTTTGAAACGCAGCCACAGGCTGACCACGCCCAGCGTAATCATCAGCAGGCCCAGCGCCACCATCACGCGGAAGGACCAGAAGATGACCGTTGAATTAGGCCGGTCCTCTTTCGGGAAGGACTTCAGCGCCGGGACCTGCTTGTCCAGGCTATGCGTCAGAATCAGGCTGCCAAGATAAGGCACCTCCAGCGCATATTTGGTACGTTCCTGCTCCATGTCGGGGATGCCGAACAGGATCAGCGGTGTGGCTTCACCCGGTGGGTTTTCCCAGTGCCCTTCAATCGCCGCGATTTTGGCAGGCTGGTGTTCCAGCGTATTCAGACCATGAGCATCACCAATCATCGCCTGAATCGGCGCGACAATCAGCGCCATCCACAACGCCATTGAGAACATTTTGCGGATAGCGGGATTGTTATTCCCCTTCAGCAGATGCCAGGCCGCCGACGATCCCACAAAGAAAGCACTCGCCAGGAACGCCGCTACGGACATATGGAACAGGCGATAAGGGAATGAGGGGTTAAAGACGATTTTGAACCAGTCCTGCGGAACCACGATGCCATTCTGGATGATGTAGCCCTGAGGCGTATGCATCCAGCTGTTAGAGGCCAGGATCCAGAAGGTGGAAATCAGCGTACCGAGGGCGACCATGCAGGTGGCAAAGAAGTGCAGCCCGGGACCCACGCGATTCCAGCCAAACAGCATCACGCCCAGGAAGCCCGCTTCCAGGAAGAACGCCGTCAGTACTTCATAGGTCAGCAGCGGCCCGGTAATACTGCCAGCAAACTCCGAGAAGCCGCTCCAGTTCGTCCCGAACTGATAAGCCATGACCAGTCCTGATACCACACCCATGCCGAAGTTAACGGCAAAGATTTTCGACCAGAAGTGGTAGAGATCGCGATAGGTGTGATCGCGGGTTTTGAGCCACATACCTTCGAGCACGGCCAGAAAACTGGCGAGACCGATGGTGATGGCGGGAAAGATAATATGGAAGGAAACAGTAAATGCGAACTGAATCCTGGCCAGATGAAAGGCATCTAATCCGAACATTGCTTACCTCTTTGCCACATAGAACACCATGTATTTACTTATAATTAACAACTTAAGCCTGATGCGCCTGGTTCTCTGCGCTTATTGAAATTCCCGCCGCAAATTTAAAACTATTCGCGGCGAGGAAATAGAAACAGTGGGGTTAATGAAAACTATAACAGTCTTTATTGATTCTGATCATTGTTTTTGACGGGAATTATTTATTTAAAAATAAGGCCTAAAGGTTAATCAGAGCGTGTTTATGTGTCGTTAATGTTACGGTAATTTGTACTTTAAAAATCGATAGCGCTAAAGCGAACCTTGCCTGAAAAATGCCTTCAACAGGCTGTTTTCAGGCACTATTTTGTTATAAACCCTGATTGAGTAAAGGTCAAATTTTAGAGCCTCCAAATTAAATACCCTTATTTTTTAACAGGTTAAAAGAGTAAATAGTTACCTCTGCCGCTTTGTTTGCTTTTTTGCTTTTGCCTGGCTAATGCAGCTATAACTTCTGACAGAAAAAACGCAGAACGGCGCTTTTAAGCGCCATCAGAGATGTTAATAAAATGAGTCAAAAAGAAGGTATGAATTAACAGCGCGCTGCGGGTAGTCGATTATTCCGGGCCAGAGATTCATAAAACGATTTAATAACCAGCAACCGTGCGAAAAGATCGACTGGATTATTTTCGCTGCCGTTACGTTATCGCGCTTTCAGGAAGTGAGATGACAGACAAATGGGGTCAGAAATTTTGCAGCGAGTATACCCATGCCGTCACGTTATGACGGCTGATACAGGGTGATTTTACTCTGCCGCAGATTTTTCGCGCTGTGCCAGAATCCGGCTCAGGTTCAGCTCCAGCCAGTCAGCCAGCCCCACAACCTGTTCACCGACTTCGCGTCCAAGCGGGGTTAAGCGATATTCCACGTGCGGTGGCACCACATCGTAGGCGATACGCTGCACGAAGCCATCTTCTTCCAGGTAGCGCAGATTCTGCGCCAGCATCCGCTCGCTGACGCCACCGACCGTCCGGCGCAACACGCTGAAGCGCAGCGTCTGGTCCTGCAGGGCCAGCAGAATTAATACGCTCCAGCGGCTGGTTACGCGTTTCAGCACGTCACGTGACGGGCAGTTGACGTTGAGCAATTCGCCGCGGATAAATTTTTCACTAATTTTTTCAGACATTTAACTTATCCACCTCAAACTAACAATTCTGTAAGTACTTACTAAAAATTAGTTTATACACTAGTCTGAATTTCACCAACAGCCACAGGAGTATTAACATGATTGCAGTTACAGGTGCCACCGGCCAGCTGGGCCGTTTCGTGATTGATGCATTACTGAAAAAAGTCCCGGCGGGAGAAATTATTGCCGCCGTCCGTACGCCTGCCAAAGCGGCCGATCTCGCAGCGCTGGGCGTCATTGTCCGTCAGGCCGATTATGGTCAGCCAGAGACGCTGGAGGCCGCTTTTGCAGGCGTGGATAAGCTGCTACTGATCTCCGGTAGTGAAGTGGGCCAGCGTGAAGCGCAGCATAAAGCCGTCATTGAGGCTGCTCGGGCGGCGGGCGTGGGCTTTATCGCTTACACCAGCCTGCTGCATGCGGATACCTCGCCGCTGGGCCTGGGCGTTGAACACCGCGCAACAGAAGCGCTGCTGAAAGCCTCTGGCATCCCGTTCGCCCTGCTGCGTAACGGCTGGTACAGCGAGAACTACGCAGCGAGCATCCCACCGGCGCTGGCGCATCATGCGTTTATTGGCGCAGCAGGCGAAGGTCGTATCGCCTCGGCAGCGCGTCAGGATTACGCCGAAGCGGCGGCAGAAGTAATGACCCGTGAGGATCAGGCGGGCAAAGTGTATGAACTGGCAGGTGATGACAGCTACACGCTGGCGCAGTTTGCTACGGAGATTGCCGCACAGAGCGGTGAAAAGGTTGATTACGTCAATCTCTCTCAGAGTGAGTTTGCGGCGGCGCTGAAAAACGCAGGCCTGCCAGAAGGTCTGGCGGAAATGCTGGCGGATTCTGATGCCGGTGCAGAGAAAGGCGGTTTGTTCGATGACTCCCGTCAGCTGAGCCAGCTCATCGGTCGCCCCACCACCACCTGGCAGGCGGTCATTCGCGCGGCACTGGCAAATCGTTAATTCTGTCATTCATGAGCGGGCAATCGGGTCCGCTCACCTCACTCTCCTGCCGAATTCCCGTTGGGTATGCCACTTTCTGCACTCTTTGCGGCTGCGGTTTCTTTTACAAAATGTGAATAAACGCCAGTTTTCTTCAGGTTAAATTTTTTTATTCAGGTCGCTAAGAGATTCATCTGAAATGCGTTTTTTGTGAACAGCGTTATATTTGGTTGAATTGTCTGGAATTTATCCAAAAACCTCGATTAATCGACAATATTTATTACGTTCATAGATATTCTGCATTGTTGTTCCGGGGGAGGAGAGGTCTATAATTTGTCCTTTGTGCAACCACGCCCGCTCAGGAGGCCGTTATTAATACCCATCGCCAGCAACAAAATGCACTTGAAGAGGTTCGTGCCGGGGCGGAAGTTGAGTATCAATACGATCCCCATGAACTGAAGCTGGATCGCATGCAGGATTCTGAACCGGAGCCGGAGCTGATTGAAGGCTTGCCGGCGCCGGATGCGCTGACCCCTGCCGATCGTTATCTGGAACTGTTTGAACATGTTCAGATGTCGCGGATTTTCGAGGACAGCAAAACCTTCCCCGACTGTTCGCCCAAGTACGATCCGCTGGATGTGCTGATGCGCTATCGTCGACAGAAACGCAGCAGTGATTTTGACCTGTCGCGTTTTGTCGCCGATCACTTTTATCTGCCTGGCGTAAACGAAAGCTTTTATGTCTCCAACCCGGATAAAACGCTCAATGAGCATATCGACGACCTGTGGCCGGTTCTGACCAAAATGCCGCAGCAGCATATGCCGCACTCATCGCTGCTGCCGTTACCCAAACCCTATGTGGTGCCGGGCGGACGTTTTGGCGAAACCTACTACTGGGACTCTTACTTCACCATGCTCGGCCTGGCAGAATCGGGCCGCGACGATCTGCTGCGTCACATGGCGGATAACTTTGCCTGGCTGATCGATAACTACGGTCATGTGCCAAACGGCAACCGTACCTATTATCTCAGCCGCTCGCAGCCGCCGGTGTTTGCCCTGATGGTTGAGCTGTTCGAAGAAGATGGCGTGCGCGGTGCTAAGCGCTATCAGGAACAGCTGATGAAGGAGTATCAGTTCTGGATGGACGGTGCCGGTTCACTGATGCCGAACCAGGCTTATCGTCACGTAGTGCGGATGCCAAACGGCTCACTGCTGAACCGCTACTGGGATGACCGCGATACGCCGCGCGATGAGTCGTGGATCGAAGATGTGGAAACCGCCCGCGAATCGAAACGTCCGGCCAGCGAAGTGTATCGTGACCTGCGTGCCGGAGCGGAATCGGGCTGGGATTACTCCTCGCGCTGGCTGCGTAACCCGAAACGGCTGTCGAGCATCCGTACCACTCAGTTTATTCCTATCGATCTGAACTCGTTCCTGTACAAGCTGGAGCTGATGATCGCCACCCTGTCGCACGCAAAAGGCGAAGAGCTGACCGCGCTGGCCTGGCAGAAAAAAGCGGAAGCGCGCAAGCGTGCGATTACCCGTTATCTCTGGGACAGCACCGCCGGTGTGTTCCGTGACTACGACTGGCGTCGGGAGCGTTTCGGTGCCTTTACCGTCGCCTCCGTGGTTCCGCTGTTTGTCGGTCTTGCGACGCCGCATCAGGCGCACCTGCAATCGATCTCGCTGCGCCATCTGCTATTGAGCAACGGCGGCCTGCTGACCTCAATGGTGGAAAGCGGTGAGCAGTGGGATCGACCCAACGGCTGGGCACCGATGCAGTGGATGGCGGTTGTTGGCCTGAATAATTACGGTGAAGAGACGCTGGCGACTGAAGTGGCAGTGAACTGGCTCAACACGGTCAACAACTTCTATCAGTTGCACCATAAGCTGGTAGAGAAGTATGACATCAGCGGCGAGCGCGCCCGCCCAGGCGGTGGTGGTGAGTATCCGTTACAGGATGGATTCGGCTGGACTAACGGCGTTACACGTAAGCTGATGACGATGTATGGGCATTTAATGGCTGACTGAGTATCGCAGCCGGTAAACCTTTAAAACGCAAAAAGCCGGGTTATCCCGGCTTTTTCATGTTTCATGCAGGCTATTCAGCGCTACTTCTTCGCTTCAGTACCTGGTTGTGACGCACGTTGCAGGAACTGCTGTGTCACTTCAGGCAGGTGCTGCAGCAGCCACTCCGCCATCGCCACTTCCTGATCGCGGATCTCATTCAGTATGCGCACGCCCTGCGCATCACCGACCTGCTCAGCCGCGGCGATCAGGCTGGTGTAGCTGGCGATCTCGGCATTTTCGAATACATAGCCACTGATAGCGCCCTTCACCACTTCATCTGAGTTAAACATGCCGCCCACGGCCTGGCCGGTGGCTGCCATTTTGCCCATCGCATCTTTCATTACAGAGTGATCGATACCGTGGCTGTCGAGCAGCTGTTCCAGCAGAGTCAGCTGATGTTTAGTTTCATCGAGATGTTGCGCCAGACGCTGTTCCAGCGCCGGATAGTGTTCAAGACGACCTGACATCTTGCTCAGCATGCTTTCTGCTTGTTTTTCCATCGCATGCGCATCGCGCAGCCAGTCGTGATAATGTTCAATCGCAGTCATGTGTTGCTCCTTAAGAGACGGTAATAGACTCAGCTACCGAGGTGAGCTTCTCATCCGTTTGCTTCTCTTCATTCAGGGTTTCTTCCAGCAGCTGTGCGGCTTTGGTGTAACCCAGCTTCAGCGCCAGCGCATGCAGCGTACCGTAGGTGGCAATCTCATAATGCTCAACTTTCTGCGCCGCACCGATCAGCCCCTGATCGCGAATCTCGCCCTTCTCGACCGAGTCGATAATTTCCTGCGCTTCTTCAACCAGACCTTCCAGCGCATGACATTTCATTCGTTTGATTTTGACTTCAGGTGTTACTTCCACCAGTTCGTCGAGTCGTTCAATCTGAGCACGGGTCTCTTCCAGATGCTGATTAAACGCAGCGATAAGATTTTCGTCACTGGCTGCACGCGCCATTTTAGGCAATGCACGGGTTATCTGCTTCTCAGCGCTGTATACATCGGATAAGTCATGGATGAACAGATCGTTTAACGTTTTCACTGTCATAAGATAGCCTCATTGATTAAAAAGCTGCGTCTGTAATAACGCAGCGCCAGTCATATCGTTGACACCTGAAAAGTCTAGTGGAGATTCTTAATATCGCACGCTGCATCAGTATGAATTTAAGACAAAAGTGGCATGTAAAATGCATTTTCCTTTTTACAGCAAAGATTTAGCTGAATAATGTTTTTATCGTTGCCGCTTCGTTAGCTGCGCTGGATTTTGTACAAAGTAATAAATCGTTGTATACATTTTTTAAGATTAACTGCATAAAAAAGTACCAGTCAAAAACTTACCTGTACAAAGTTCTATTTAACCGTATAGCTTTAATCGATCGGAAATAAAAAACCGGAAGGGTAAACCCTTCCGGTTCAATTAACAGCTCCCGCCATTGCCAATGATGGAGCAATGACATAATTCAGGGTGTAATTATCTTCACGAGGAACTAAACAGATTCAAAATGCCCGGCTAACAGAGTAACCCTGCCGTCACAGCAGTGTTAAAGACGTTCAGCTCCGGCGGCTAACCTTACCTCCCTTGCGCCCCGCTTCAATGGCACGTTCAGGATCGTTCTTGAAGTTACCGCCGCTTTTCTGGCCTCCTTTGCGTCCTGCTTCAGCAGCACGCTCTTTGTCGGCCGCAAAATTCCCGGCCCCACCGCGATATTGAGTCATATGCGTCCTCTTTGAATTTTAAAAATTGGAATTTGCACAGTTAACGCTTCATCAGGCCGATTCAGCAACATAAATGTAGACAGAAAATCGGACCGATCAAGTGAGATAAATAAAAAACCCGTCACAGTTCTGGCTTAATGATCGTACTACCCTCAACCGAAATGATAACGGATTCCAACCATCGCTCTTTTCAATTCATAAAAGAGCCGCGGCATGAAAAATCTTTATAACGAAAATCGCCGCGCCCTATTAATCGATCATTTTCAAAAAAAGTCCAATTGAAAAAAATATAAGCGAAGCGGTAAATAGATAGATTAATCAACATCAGGTAGTGAAGATGATCAACAAACGATCAATTTCCCCAAGCGAAGCGCTAAATAGAAATCTGAAACCCTGCTTTTACGTCAAAAATAAGCGAAGCGTGACGCATTGATGGCACCAGTTAAAAATAGCCGGAATCGATCAATAAACGATCAATTCTGCTGATTTAATGAAAATTTTTATTAAAAAGAGAGGTCAGATTTAGCGATGAAATTTGAATCTAAGCGAAGCGGATGAATTTCTGCTTCCTGAGGGCAAAAAACAGGTTTTCGGAATAGTACTAAAAAGCATTTTCTGCGGGGATACGCATAAATTTTGCATGCCTGCGAAAAGGGGAATTCAACGTTATGAATGAGATGGCGCAAAGCCATGAGGGGGAGCTTGTGCGTTAATGGCAGGCAAAACATATGCCCTGTTCAGCAGAGTCAGAGGGAGTCGGGAAAAGTGGAATCAAAAGCGACACCGCGCTTGCCATTTTTCTTGATGCGGTACATCGCTTCATCAGCACGCTGCAGTGCAGTATCAAAGTCATCTTTGTCCTGCGCCTGAGACACACCGACAGACGCCCCAATGAGGGCATGCCCGTTTGCCATATCAAAAGGTGTCATTACCGCGTCAAGACAGGCGTGCGCCAGTTTCTTTACCCGCGGATGGTTCAGCGCCCAGGGTATTAACAATACAAACTCGTCGCCGCCCAGTCGGCCAATGATCACTTCTGCCGGAGAGAGTTCCGTAAACCGCTGACTTAACTGGATGAGGACTTCATCTCCGCTACGGTGCCCCAGGGTGTCGTTGACGTGTTTGAAGTTATCCAGGTCAATAAAGACCACGCAGAGCGGACCCTGAGCTTTCATTTCACAGAAATAATTCTGCAGAGCATGACGATTGTTGAGCAGCGTAAGGGGATCGTGCAGCGCCAGCAGGGCGAGCTGCTCCTCATATTGCTTCTCTTTGGTCATATCGATGTGAGTGCCGATCACTTTAACCGGCTCTCCGTACGCATTCCATTCGCTGACCCGGCCCCGATCCAGCACCCACGTAATGCTGCCATTTTTGGCGATCATGCGGTGCAGAGCCTCGTAATAAGGCGCTTTCCCGGCGATGTGGTCGTTGAATGCCTGTAGAACGTCGGCGGCATCATCGGGATGCAGGCTCTCTTTCCAGGATTCAAAGTTGGCGTCGGTCTCTTTCGGCTGGAAGCCCAGCATCGCCCCCCAGCGCCGGTTGAAGATCACCAGTTTGCCGCTGGGAATATCCAGCTGCCACAGGAACAACCCGGTACCATCCAGCGCCGCATTGAGTTTTGTGCGGGCGTCATGCGCTATACGCTTCAGACGCGCATTGTGCTTTTTGAGGTTCTGTATCTGCAGACGCAGCGCTTCTTCTGACATAACCGTGTGAGAGGAGGAAAAAGGGGTATTGTGCCTGTCAGGCTGATTCTGTAAAGGGTGGCTTATAAAACACGATTAGCCGCGGTCAATTGCAGGCTGGACAGGATATCAGGCGGTGCCAGTCTGGCAATGCAGCACAGAGGCAAACCTGGCAATTGGTTTCGCCATGAAATCTGTTTGTGTTGCTACAGGGTTGAGAAGTGGAATGGGCGCGGGAGAGGCGAAATTCGGAATGTTCGGGAATGGCGGGAGTCTGTCGAACCTTCGATAACGGG
>NZ_LGYX01000012.1:0-69124 GCF_001264395.1 Pantoea sp. CFSAN033090
GGTAGCTGACACGCTCGGCCCACGCCATCCATGGCGTGGGACGCTTTCCTCTTCTGACCCTGTTCCCTGCGCGTTAAATAAATCCGTTGCGGTCAGATTTACCCTGATGTGAGTTTGTCAGCAGCTCTGAGGCGCGCGATGCGCCTCTTTATCTGCCCGACTAATCAGGCGTTTTTCAGCACTTCGCTGACAATCTCAACGGCTTCTTTCTCAATCTGCGCGCGGTGCTCAGCGCCCAGGAAGCTTTCACAGTAGATTTTGTAAGCGTCTTCGGTGCCTGAAGGACGGGCAGCAAACCAGCCATTCTCCGTCATCACTTTCAGACCGCCGATAGATGCACCATTACCTGGCGCGGCAGTCAGACGAGCGGTGATAGGATCACCCGCCAGCGTATCAGCGCTGACCATCTCCGGTGACAGCTTCGACAGCGCGGCTTTCTGCGCTGAGGTGGCTGATGCCTGCAGACGGTTGTAGCTTGGTGCGCCAAAGCGCGCTGCCAGTTCGTCATAGTGTTGCTGCGGATTTTTACCGGTTACGGCAGTAATTTCAGCGGCCAGCAGACACATGATGATGCCATCTTTGTCCGTAGACCACGGCGTACCGTCGAAACGCAGGAATGAAGCGCCTGCGCTCTCTTCGCCACCGAAACCGAGGCTGCCGTCATACAGACCATCAACAAACCATTTGAAACCCACCGGCACTTCCACCAGCTTGCGACCAATGTCGTTGACCACACGGTCAATCATGGCGCTGGAGACCAGGGTTTTACCCACGGCAACATCCTGACCCCACTGTGGACGGTGCTGGAACAGATAGTTGATCGCCACCGCCAGATAGTGGTTTGGATTCATCAGACCCGCCGGGGTCACAATGCCGTGACGGTCATAATCGGGATCGTTGCCGAACGCCAGATCGAACTTGTCACGGTAAGCCAGCAGGCCTGCCATTGCGCTTTCAGACGAGCAGTCCATGCGGACCACGCCATCTTTATCCAGATGCATAAAGCGGAAGGTCTGATCGACCGCGTCATTCACCAGCGTCAGATCCAGCTTGTAGTGCTCAGCAATACGCTGCCAGTAAGCAATACCGGAACCACCCAGTGGATCCACACCCAGCTTCAGGCCCGCTTTCTGAATCGCCGGGAAGTCGATAATCTCTGCCAGACCTTCAACATAAGGCTGGATCAGATCTTTTTCGACCACATGACCGCTGGCCATCGCCTGCTCCAGCGGCAGACGTTTCACCTCTTTAAGGCCATCTTTGATCAGCTGATTGGCACGATCTTCAACCACTTTGGTGACGTTGGTATCAGCAGGTCCGCCGTTAGGTGGGTTGTACTTGATGCCGCCATCTTCCGGTGGGTTATGCGACGGCGTAATCACGATGCCGTCCGCCAGCGCGCCACCCGCTTTGTTGTGCTCAAGAATCGCATTCGAGATCGCAGGGGTCGGCGTATAGCCATTATCCTGCTGCACGATCACATCAACGCCGTTTGCCGCCAGCACTTCCAGAACAGACAGGATGGCGGGTTCAGACAGCGCATGGGTGTCTTTACCGACGTAGCAAGGCCCGGTGATACCATTCTTTTTACGCTCTTCGGCAATCGCCTGAGCGATCGCCAGAATGTGCATCTCGTTGAAGCTTTGACGCCCTGCACTGCCGCGATGGCCGGAAGTGCCAAATTTCACCGCATGTTCCGGGTTCGCCACATCGGGCTGCAGGACATAATATTGTGACGTTAATTGTGCAACGTTAATCAAATCGCTCTGCTGGGCGGGTTGCCCGGCACGTGGGTGATTGGCCATTGGCGCTGCTCCCTGACGCTTAAGTTTTAAATGGTGCCGCAAACTTTCTCGGTCAGTTCCGCAGGGAACTGCATCGAGAGCATGATGTGTTCGATCATGCTGCATTTACGACCAGTATTGGTGTTGGTGATCACCCAGTACGGCGTGCCGGGCACATGCTTCGGCTTAGTATGGGTGCCATTCTGCAACAGCGTATGCTCATCACCTGCAAAATAGACGCGGGTGCGGCCCTGCAGAGATGCAGTAGCTTCAGCAAAGGCTGCGGTATCAAGACGATAGAGCGTTGACAAGATAAGCATAAAGCGATTCACCGCCCGCTTCTGCTCCGCATATTCATCAGAAAGCAGCAGCTCGCGCACCGCGCGGACACGATCCTGCGGGCGCGAACCCACAGACGCAGGCTGGGACTCTTTCGCTGCATCTTTTGAGGCTGGCTGTGCAGGCGAAGCGGGTGCAGTCTGACCGGCCGTGAACTTCAGCATACGACGCAGAATGTCGGATGCGCTTTCACCAATGTGTTGCGTGTGGCTGGCAATATAACGGTAGAGCTCTTCGTCAACTTCGATCGTTTTCATCTTATTCCGTACGGTTCTTTCTCATGACAGAACCACCTGTTTCCTGAAAAGCTCTGAGTATAGTCAGGCAATTCAAAGGGTGTGTGGGTTCTAACATCAGGATTATAAAGTTAAAGTCAGGCGGGTTGTTAGCAATCAAACGGTTTACGGGCAAAAGTCAGAATATGTCCTAATGCCGCCGGAACCGGCGCGCCTGAAAAGGTGAAACCATGATAACCTAAGCTCAGGTCTCAAACTTAAGAACTTTGCTATGATTTTGAACGCCCGTCTGCAAACTGAACAATCCCCTGCTGATTCTCTGCCCATCCTGCTTATTCACGGTCTGTTTGGCAGTCTCGATAACCTTGGCGTGCTGGCGCGCGGGCTGAAAGATGCCGGTCCGTTGCTGCAGGTAGATGTCCGCAACCACGGACTTTCACCACGATCCGACGAGATGAACTACGCTGTAATGGCGCAGGATATGGTCGAAACACTGGATGCACATGGCATTGATCGCGTCGCGGTGATCGGACACTCGATGGGCGGTAAAATCGCCATGACCATGAGCGCGCTGGTGCCGGAACGCATTGAGCGTCTGGTGATGATCGATATCGCCCCGGTGGATTACCAGACGCGCCGTCATGACCAGATATTTGCCGGCATTCGTGCCGTCACCGATGCGGGCGTCTCATCCCGCAGCGAGGCGGCGAAGGTCATGCGAACGCTGATAGAGGAAGAAGGGGTGATCCAGTTCCTGCTGAAATCCTTCCAGGAGGGGGAGTGGCGCTTCAACGTTCCGGTGCTGTGGGATAACTACACCACGATCTCTGGCTGGCAGCCGGTTCCCGCCTGGAATCACCCGGCGCTGTTTATTCGCGGCGGCGACTCCAGCTACCTGGATAACAGCTATCGCGATGCGTTGCTGCAGCAGTTCCCGGCCGCTCAGGCGCATGTGATCGGTGGCGCAGGACACTGGGTTCATGCAGAGAAACCCGATGCCGTTTTGCGCAGTGTCCGTCGCTTTTTTGCGCTTTAAAAGCAAATAGATGGCGGTAAAGGTTTAGGATTGGCGTCCGGCGTAAGCGTGAAGTATGATGGCGCGCTAAAATTTTGCCGCGGGTCAGTTTTGCTGCGGCAATGGCCAATAATTTATAATCTGCGCGGTGAGTGTCTGGCGCCCGCCCCCATTCAGTTTTACTAAGCCATGGCAAAAGAACAGACTGACCGCACGACGCTCGATCTCTTTGCTGATGAGCGCCGCCCTGGTCGACCCAAAACCAGTCCGCTTTCGCGTGATGAACAGCTGCGCATTAACAAGCGCAATCAACTGAAACGTGACAAAGGACGCGGGCTTCGTCGTGTCGAACTGAAAATGAACAGTGACGCCGTCGATGCACTCAATACGCTGGCAGAACAGCGCAATCTCAGCCGTAGCGAACTGATAGAACAGATGCTACTGGCACAGCTCAAACTGGATTAATGCGGGCAAATCGCACGCAGAGGCAAATGTCGGGGCTTTAACCGTTCACCGGTTTTCTCTCGTCTGCTATTATTCGCTGAAATGTGCTGCGGCACACATCTCATCATCAGGATTTAAGAGGTTATTTTACTCATGGCACTCGTAGGCATCTTCTTCGGCAGCGATACCGGCAATACCGAAAACATTGCAAAAATGATCCAGAAACAGCTGGGTACAGATGTTGCAGAAGTCCATGACATCGCAAAAAGCACAAAAGAAGATCTGGAAGCGTTTGATATCCTGCTGCTGGGTATTCCGACCTGGTACTACGGCGAAGCGCAGTGCGACTGGGATGACTTTTTCCCGACGCTGGAAGAGATCGATTTTAACGGCAAGCTGGTTGCGCTGTTTGGCTGTGGCGACCAGGAAGATTACGCAGAGTATTTCTGTGATGCCATGGGCACGATTCGCGACATTATCGAACCGCACGGTGCCGTGATTGTCGGACACTGGCCAACTGAAGGCTACCACTTCGAAGCCTCGAAAGGCCTGGCCGATGATACCCACTTCCTGGGCCTGGCCATTGACGAAGATCGCCAGCCTGAGCTGACCAGCCAGCGTGTGGAGCAGTGGGTTAAGCAGATTTTTGATGAACTGCAGCTGAAAGAGATCATCGAAGCCTGATCCTGCCCGACTCAATGTGAGCGCCAGCTCACATTGAGGCAATGAAAATGCCTATAGAAATAATAGCCACATTTTTTTAACTTTCTCCGTTTAATCTGTAGAATACCCGCATCGATCTTCCGCTTATTTTCTCAGGCGGCAAGACTAAGTGATGTGCTAACAGACCTCTGTCAGAATCTTCCCCGGCCCGGTGACGAACCCCCAATAGCCCATGATGATTCTGACACGCCCTCTGGTTTTCATTTCATCGCTTCAGTTCTATAATGAGACGCAAATGAGAATGAGCACAGATCGACATTCAAGGCGATAAGCCACAAAAGTGAATATTAGTAACAGGACAAAATCCGCATGACTGACAACAACACCGCATTAAAGAAGGCTGGCCTGAAAGTAACGCTGCCCAGACTGAAAATTCTGGAAGTGCTTCAGGAACCTGAGTGCCATCACGTCAGTGCGGAAGATTTGTATAAACGCCTGATCGACATTGGCGAAGAGATTGGCCTGGCGACCGTTTACCGTGTTCTGAACCAGTTTGATGATGCCGGTATTGTGACTCGTCACAACTTTGAAGGCGGCAAGTCTGTCTTCGAACTGACGCAGCAGCATCACCACGATCACCTGATCTGCCTGGATTGCGGCAAGGTTATCGAGTTCAGCGACGAATCGATTGAAACGCGTCAGCGTGAAATCGCGACCCGCCATGGCATCAAGCTGACCAACCACAGCCTCTATCTCTATGGACACTGCACGCTGGGCGATTGCCGTGAAGACGAAACGCTGCACGACCAGTAACGCTGGCGCGGCCTGAAATAAAAAAACCGGTGAATTCACCGGTTTTTTTTGTCTGTTTTCTGCCCTCACCTCAGGCGACCAGCGTCTCCTGCAGATAGCGCCAGCGTGGAATGGAGCTGCTGCAATCCAGAATGGCCAGCGAAATGCGGCTCTGGTTATTGCCGTTCATCATCTGCATTTCGCGATACTGTACGACGATCTCTTTTTCATGATGAGAGAGAATGACATGTTCACAGGTGGCAATGCGCATCCCTTCCCGCTGCCCTTGTAACTGCTGGAAAAGATCCTCGACCTCGTTCAGATTATACTCTTTGCCCTTTGGGGTCACCATGCGAAATTCAGGATGAAAATAGGACATCAGCAGCTGGAAACTGTCGTCAGATCCGGCTGGCTGATTAAAAATACGTTCAATGAGCTGATGTAAAACGACGACACTGTGTTTGGCTTCCTGGGCGAGAACTGTCATTTTTTTTCCTTCTGTAACCCGCTTTGCAACCTCTGAGAGCGGATAGCCTACCTGAAAGCTGACAATTCACATCCTGAAATTGATTAATTTTTTTAAACTCAGATTACTCCCACAAGGCGGTATTGAACCGGTTGTGGTTAGTGCAGAATAAACGTCGGCGATGGTAAAAATCGGGGCAATAAAAAAGGGCGATAAATCGCCCTTTTGTCATTTTATGAGGTCAGCCTCAAAAAATTTATTCGCCCGTTTTGGTCCAGGTATCACGAAGACCGACGGTGCGGTTAAACACCAGTTGCGTCGGTTTCGAGTAAACGCTGTCGGCGCAGAAATAACCTTCACGTTCAAACTGAAACGGTGTTGTCGGTTCTACATCGCGCAGGCTGGGTTCAACAAAGCCGTTTTTGATGGTCAGTGACTCAGGATTAATGACCGCCAGGAAATCCTCTGCAGCAGCCGGGTTTGGCACACTGAACAGACGGTCATACAGGCGGAACTCAGCTGGCTGCGCGTGATCCGCAGAAACCCAGTGAATCACGCCTTTGACTTTGCGGCCATCGGCTGGATCTTTGCTCAGTGTATCAACATCGCTGGTGCAGTAGATGCAGGTAATGTTGCCCGCTTCATCTTTGGCGACCCGCTCAGCACGAATCACATAGGCGTTACGCAGGCGGACTTCTTTGCCCAGCACCAGACGCTTATATTGTTTGTTCGCCTCTTCACGGAAATCCGCGCGATCGATCCAGATCTCGCGGCTGAACGGCACTTCACGCGTGCCCATCTCCGGTTTACCCGGATGATTTGGCATGGTGACGATTTCGCTATGGCCTGCTGGCAGGTTTTCGATCACCACTTTAAGCGGATCTAAAACCGCCATGGCGCGGGGCGCATTCTCGTTAAGATCATCACGGATACAGGACTCCAGCGAGGCCATCTCCACGATGTTATCCTGCTTGGTCACGCCAATACGACGACAGAACTCACGGATAGAAGCGGCGGTGTAACCACGGCGACGCAGACCTGAAACGGTCAGCATGCGCGGATCGTCCCACCCTTCTACGTGCTTCTCGGTCACCAGCTGAGTGAGTTTACGTTTCGACATCACCGCATACTCCAGATTCAGGCGCGAGAATTCATACTGACGCGGATGAACCGGAATAGTGATGTTGTCCAGCACCCAGTCATAGAGACGGCGGTTGTCCTGAAACTCCAGCGTACAGAGCGAGTGCGTAATGCCTTCCAGCGCATCGGAGATGCAGTGGGTAAAGTCATACATCGGGTAGATGCACCACTTATTGCCGGTCTGGTGGTGTTCCGCGAACTTGATGCGGTAAAGCACCGGATCGCGCATCACGATGAAATTAGAGGCCATGTCGATTTTGGCGCGCAGACAGGCGGTGCCTTCGGCAAACTCACCGTTTCGCATCTTCTCAAACAGCGCCAGATTCTCTTCCACGCTGCGATCGCGATAAGGGCTGTTTTTACCCGGCTCTTTCAGGGTGCCGCGATATTCACGAATCTCATCCGGACTCAGTTCATCAACGTAGGCCAGTCCTTTGGAAATCAGCTCGATGGCATAGTTGTAGAGCTGATCGAAATAGTTTGATGAGTAACAGACCTCACCGCTCCACTCAAAACCCAGCCACTGAACGTCACGCTTGATGGATTCAACGAATTCCATATCCTCTTTAACCGGATTGGTATCGTCGAAACGCAGGTTGCATTGCCCCTGATAGTCCTGGGCGATGCCAAAATTCAGACAGATCGATTTCGCATGACCAATATGCAGATAGCCATTGGGCTCCGGCGGAAAACGGGTATGCACGCTGCTGTGCTTACCGCTCGCCAAATCTTCGTCAATGATCTGACGAATAAAGTTAGTTGGGCGGGCTTCAGCCTCACTCATCTCAAAAATCCTCAATACGAATAACGGGTGATTTGTACCACGAAGTAACGGAGTATGATCCACAAAGCGTCTGAGGGAAACAACCGTTTGTTAAGCCTTTAAAACAAAAAAGGCAGGAATCGCTTCCTGCCTGTGGGGTTCTGTTGCGGGGATTAGCCTTTCACTTCATACAGCGGGGTTTCCCCTGCTATTACCTGACCCTGTGCCAGTAAAGTCAGACCGGCGAAATCGTCGCTGTTGCTGACCACGACCGGACTCACCATTGAGCGGGCATTGGCGTTAAGGAATTCAAGGTCCATCTCCAGTACTCGCTGACCGGCGACCACGCTGGCCCCCTCTTCAACCAGACGGGTAAAGCCTTTACCTTCCAGCGCCACGGTATCCAGCCCCATGTGCACCACAATCTCCACGCCATTGTCGGTTTCCAGACAGAAGGCATGATTGGTGTTAAAGATTTTCACCAGCGTACCGGCAATCGGTGCCACTACCCATTTGTCGCTGGGCTTGATCGCCAGACCGTCGCCCACCGCTTTGCTGGCAAAGGCTTCATCCGGCACATCATCCAGCGCCACGACTTCACCGCTGACCGGCGCCAGCAGCGTGGCGATGACCTGCTTCTCACTGTTCAGCACCGCCTGCGGTTTAACGTCCGGCTCGGCCGGCGCACTGCTGGTAGCCGCTGCAGCGACCGGACCTTTGGTCAGCACTTTTTTCATGGCCGAGGCGATGCTTTCTGCCTGGGTACCTACGATGATCTGCACGCTCTGTTTGTTAAGACGGATCACGCCGGACGCGCCAAGGCGCTTAGCAACCGCCTCATTCACCTGCGCCGAGTCATTCACGTTAAGACGCAGACGGGTGATACAGGCATCGATACTGGTTAAGTTAGCTGAACCACCAATCGCCCCAATGTAGCGGCGCGCCAGTGACTCTGTGGCACTTTCACCGCTATCCGTTTTATCAACGTTAACGTCATAACCATCAGTTTCATCACCATCAACCGCCAGCTCGCGGCCCGGCGTCATCAGGTTGAATTTTTTGATGGTAAAGCGGAACACCACATAATAGATAACGAAGAAGACCAGACCCTGCGGGATCAGCATGTACCAGTGTGTCGCCAGCGGATTACGGGTCGACAGCACCATATCCACCAGCCCGGCGCTGAAACCAAATCCGGCAATCCAGTGCATGCTGGCAGCGATGAAGACAGAAATACCGGTCAGGACGGCGTGGATCAGATAAAGCACGGGTGCCACGAACATGAAGGAGAACTCCAGCGGTTCGGTAATACCCGTAAAGAAGGCAGCAAACGCCGCGGCCAGCATGATACTACCCACTTTGACGCGGTTCTCAGGACGCGCACAGTGGTAGATAGCCAGCGCAGCACCCGGCAGACCAAACATCATGATCGGGAAGAAGCCCGCCTGATAACGACCGGTGATGCCGACAGTTGCCGATCCGTCAGCCAGTGACTGTGCACCGCCAAGGAATTTAGGAATGTCATTAATGCCCGCAACATCGAACCAGAACACCGAGTTCAGGGCGTGATGCAGACCGACCGGAATCAGCAGGCGGTTAAAGAAGGCGTAGATACCGGCACCGGCAGAGCCGAGCTTCTGGATATGTTCACCAAAGCCCACCAGACCGTTAAAGATAACCGGCCAGATATACATCAGGATAAAGGCGACCAGGATCATCAGGAACGAGACCAGTATCGGCACCAGTCGCCGTCCGCTGAAGAAGGAGAGTGCTTTCGGCAGCTCGACGTGGCTGAAGCGGTTATAGACCTCCGCCGACAGGATACCGACCAGAATACCGACAAACTGGTTATTAATTTTGCCAAACGCCACAGGTACCTGGTCAACCGGCATCTTCTGTATCATCGCCACCGCGGCCGGTGAGCAGAGCGTGGTGACTACCAGGAATCCGACAAAGCCGGTCAGGGCTGCCGCACCATCTTTATCTTTCGACATGCCATACGCGACACCAATCGCAAACAGCACTGACATGTTTTCAATGATGGCAGCACCAGATTTGATCAGCAATGCCGCCAGCGCATTACCTGCGCCCCAGCTGTCTGGATCGATCCAGTAGCCCACGCCCATTAATATCGCTGCTGCTGGCAGGGTTGCTACCGGCACCATCAGTGCGCGCCCCACCTTTTGTAAGTAACCTAACATATCCCCTTCCCCCTATGAGCCTGACTTGTCGCTTTGCGCTGCTTAATGTTGTTATGTCAGCTGCAAAGATCGTTAATACACTTCATATCACGCAGCGAAGTGTAATGATAAATTAATTCGCCTCGCAAATTAAAAGCCTGGTAAATGTGATTTTTATCACTAAAAAACATCGTTTCATACGGCAACATCTGGCTATGACCGTAAACTTATTTTATGATCCGAAATATTGAATTATGCGCTGGCCATGGCGACAATGAATCATCTGTTCAGATTGGTGACTCACGCAACGGCTTAGCCATCCCCTTTCTATTTTCAATTGAGGTGAAACATGAGACTGATTCCTTTAGCGACACCAACCCAGGTGGGAAAATGGGCCGCCCGACATATTGTTAATCGTATCAATGCGTTTAACCCGACGGCGGATAAACCTTTTGTCCTGGGGCTGCCAACCGGCGGTACGCCACTGGAAGCGTACAAACACCTGATTGATATGCACAAAGCGGGCCAGGTCAGTTTTAAAAACGTCGTGACATTCAATATGGATGAATATGTTGGCCTGCCAAAAGAGCATCCTGAGAGCTATCACAGCTTCATGTATCGCAATTTCTTCGATCACGTTGATATTCAACCGGAAAATATCAACCTGCTGAATGGTAATGCCCCCGATATTGACGCAGAATGTCGTCAGTACGAAGAGAAAATTCGCGCGCTGGGTAAAATTCACCTGTTCATGGGCGGCGTTGGCAACGACGGTCATATCGCCTTTAACGAACCGGCTTCCTCTCTCGCTTCCCGTACCCGCATTAAAACCCTGACCCATGACACCCGCGTGGCGAACTCCCGCTTCTTTAACGGTGATGTTGATCAGGTGCCTAAATATGCGCTGACGGTCGGCGTCGGTACGCTGCTGGATGCAGAGGAAGTGATGATTCTGGTTACCGGCCATGTTAAAGCGCAGGCATTACAGGCGGCGGTTGAAGGCAACGTTAATCATATGTGGACCATCAGCTGCCTGCAGCTGCACGCGAAATCGGTGGTAGTGTGCGATGAGCCGGCCACCATGGAACTGAAAGTGAAAACCGTGAAATATTTCCGCGAAATGGAAGCGGAAAATATGAAAGGCGTGTAACAGAACATTGTCATGCCCTGCTGTTACGCTGAGTGACAGCAGGCCAGGACGGGAGAAGAGAGATGTACGCATTAGTTAACGGTCGAATCTACAGTGGCCATGAGGTTCTGGATAATCACGCGGTGGTGGTTGCCGATGAGCGTATTGCGCGCGTCTGTCCACGTGAAGCCCTCCCGGCGGATATTGAGCAGCGGGATATGGCAGGGGCGAATATTGCGCCAGGCTTTATCGATCTCCAGCTAAATGGCTGCGGTGGCGTGCAGTTCAATGACAGCCTTGAGGCGCTCAGCATTGAAACGCTGGAAACGATGCAGCGCGCCAATGAAAAGTCTGGCTGCACCAGCTTTTTACCGACGCTGATAACCAGCAGCGACGCCCTGATGAAGCGGGCGATTGAAACCATGCGCGCCTACCTGCAGAAACATCAGAATCAGGCGCTGGGTCTGCATCTGGAAGGGCCCTGGCTGAGCAAAGCGAAAAAAGGCACCCACGATCCGGCGCTGATTCGCCTGCCGGATGCGGCAATGGTGCAGTACCTGTGTGACAACGCGGACGTCATCACCAAAGTCACGCTTGCCCCTGAAAATGCGGGTAGCGATGTGATTCGTCAATTGACTGATGCCGGGATTATTGTCTCAGCCGGTCACTCGAATGCGACCTATGAAGAGGCTAAAGCGGGCTTTTCTGCTGGTGTGAGTTTCGCGACGCACCTCTACAACGCCATGCCCACCTTTGCCGGACGTGAACCCGGGCTTATCGGTGCGCTGTTTGATTCGCCTGATGTATACTGCGGCATTATTGCGGACGGTTTACATGTACATTACGCTAACGTGCGCAATGCAAAACGCATCAAAGGCGACAAACTGGTGCTGGTCACGGATGCCACTGCACCGGCTGGCGCAGACATAAGCGAGTTTATTTTTGCAGGCAAAACAATCTATTATCGCGATGGGCTCTGTGTCGACGAAAACGGCACATTAAGTGGTTCTGCCCTGACGATGATTGAAGCGGTACAAAACAGCGTTGAGCATGCAGGGATCGCACTGGACGAAGCGTTGCGTATGGCAACACTCTACCCGGCACGGGCGATGGGCGTGGAAAGGCAGTCAGGCTCGATCGAAGCAGGAAAAATCGCGAACCTGACTGTGTTTACGCGCGACTTTAAAATCATAAAGACGTTTGTCAACGGAGACGACGTCCTGAGCGAGTAAGCACTGAATGACCACTGGCGGCCAGTCACAAATAGGAAATGTCGATCTTGTTAAGCAACTCAATAGCGCAGCGGTTTACCGGCTGATTGATCAACAGGGGCCGATATCGCGCATTCAGATTGCCGAACTTAGCCAGCTCGCGCCCGCCAGCGTCACCAAAATTACCCGTCAGTTGATTGAGCGCGGCCTGATCAAAGAGGTAGACCAGCAGGCGTCTACCGGTGGTCGCCGCGCCATCTCCATTATCACTGAAACCCGCCATTTCCATACCATCGGCGTCCGCCTCGGACGCAACGACGCCACCCTGACTCTGTTTGACCTCAGCGGTAAATCGCTGGCGCAGGAAGATTATGCGCTGCCGGAACGCACCCAGGAGACGCTGGAACATGCGCTGTTTAACGCCATCAGCAGCTTCATTGAGCAGCACCAGCGTAAAATTCGCGAGCTGATCGCGATTTCAGTGATCCTGCCAGGGCTGGTTGATCCGATTAACGGCGTGATCCGCTATATGCCACACATCTCTGTCAGCCGCTGGCCGCTGGTCGCCAGTCTGAAAAAACGTTTTAACGTTACCAGTTTTGTAGGTCATGATATTCGCAGCCTGGCGCTGGCTGAGCACTATTTCGGTGCAAGCCGCGACTGTGCTGACTCAATTCTGGTGCGTTTACACCGGGGCACGGGCGCCGGCATTATTGCCAACGGCCATATTTTTCTCGGCAGCAACGGCAACGTTGGCGAGATCGGCCATATTCAGGTCGACCCGCTTGGCGAGCGCTGTCACTGCGGCAACTTTGGCTGCCTTGAGACTATTGCCGCCAACGGCGCCATTGAAAATCGGGTACGCCATCTGCTGAATCAGGGCTATCCCAGCGTACTGACGCTGGAGGCGTGCCAGATATCTCACATCTGCAAAGCGGCCAATCAGGGTGATGCACTGGCCTGCGAAGTGGTTGAGCACGTTGGCCGTTATCTTGGCAAAGCTATCGCGATTGCGATCAACCTGTTTAATCCGCAAAAAGTGGTGCTGGCGGGTGAGATCACTGAAGCAGAAAAAGTGCTGCTGCCCGCGATTGAGGGCTGCATTAATACTCAGGCATTAGAGGCCTTCCGTAAAAATCTGCCGGTCGTGCGTTCCACCCTGGATCATCGTTCCGCTATTGGCGCCTTTGCGCTCGCTAAACGTGCCATGCTTAACGGCATTCTGCTGCAACATCTTCTGGAAGACTAAGCTAACCCGCTGCTGTGGCGGGCCATATCGGATCTGACTATGACCATTAAAAGCGTAATTTGTGATATCGATGGCGTGCTGATGCACGACAACACGGCCGTTCCCGGCGCACAGGAGTTTTTACAGCGCATTCTGGCCAAAGAGATGCCGCTGGTGGTGCTGACGAACTATCCCTCGCAAACCGAGCAGGATCTGGCAAACCGCTTTGCCTCGGCCGGTGTCGAGGTGCCCGACTCCGTTTTCTATACCTCCGCAATGGCAACCGCCGACTTCCTGCGCCGTCAGGAGGGCAAAAAGGCGTATGTGATTGGTGAGGGCGCACTGATTCATGAACTCTACAAAGCGGGCTTTACCATTACCGATGTGAATCCAGATTTTGTCATTGTCGGAGAGACGCGCTCGTTTAACTGGGACATGATGCATAAAGCGGCCTTCTTCGTGGCTAATGGCGCTCGCTTTATTGCCACCAATCCGGATACCCATGCGCGCGGTTTTATTCCTGCCTGTGGCGCACTCTGTGCGGGTATTGAGAAGATATCAGGCCGTCGCCCGTTTGTTGTCGGCAAGCCCAGCCCCTACATCATGCGCGCCGCGCTGAACAAAATGCAGGCCCACTCGGAAGAGACCGTGATTGTCGGTGACAATCTGCGAACCGATATTCTGGCCGGTTTTCAGGCGGGTCTGGAGACGGTGCTGGTGCTCTCCGGCGTCTCGACGCTGAGTGATATCGATGCCATGCCGTTCCGTCCGGACTGGATCTACCCTTCTGTGGCCGATATTGACCTGTTCTGATTCATTTCTCTTATGACGCATCCGGCTAATCTGTGATGCGTCACCCCTTTTTGCGCTATATCTCCCACTTTTACTGTCTGATTTCTGCTCACAAAAGCTATTTTATTGCTGATCCAGCAACGAAACGGCTTTAAAATTATCGTTTATTTAATTTTATTGCCATGCAAGCAATCTTTTTATCAGTAAATCACGATTCCTCTTGCATTGAATGCACCAAATAGCGCATTTTCTTATGTATCACGCAGCATCAGGCTGCCGGACAAACGCAAAAGAAAACATCGCCGTAAGGTGAGCTCAGGAGTCAGTTATGTG
The DNA here is from genome assembly GCF_001264395.1 of Pantoea sp. CFSAN033090. Taxonomy (NCBI): domain Bacteria; kingdom Pseudomonadati; phylum Pseudomonadota; class Gammaproteobacteria; order Enterobacterales; family Erwiniaceae; genus Pantoea; species Pantoea sp. CFSAN033090. The sequence goes on from NZ_LGYX01000012.1 coordinate 14,516, forward strand.
TTCAATTTTTGGTGTGCTGGATCTGAAAACCGATCCTGTTGAGCTGCGCAAAAAAGCGCTGGAATGTTCACGCTTAATGCGTCATCGCGGCCCGGACTGGTCAGGCGTCTACGCCGATGACCATGCTATTCTGGCGCATGAACGTCTCTCAATTGTTGACGTTAACAATGGCGCACAGCCGCTGTACAACGCCGATCACACCCACGTACTGGCAGTTAACGGCGAAATTTATAACCATCAGGCACTGCGCGCTGAACTCAGCGATCGCTACGCGTTTCAGACCGGTTCTGACTGTGAAGTGATTCTGGCGCTCTATCAGGAGAAAGGTGTCGATTTCCTTGATGAGCTGGAAGGCATGTTCGCCTTTATCCTCTATGACACCGTTAAAAAAACGTACCTGATTGGTCGCGACCACATCGGCATCATCCCGCTCTATATGGGTAACGATGAGCATGGCAACCTGTTTGTTGCTTCAGAAATGAAAGCGCTGGTGCCTGCCTGCCGTTCAATCAAAGAGTTCCCGCCGGGAAGCTACCTCTCCAGCACCGATGGCGAGATCCGCCGTTACTGGCAGCGCGACTGGATGGAATATAAAAACGTTGAGCACAACACCACCGACGCCGCTGGCCTGAAACATGCGCTGGAAGAGTCCGTGAAAAGCCACCTGATGTCAGATGTGCCTTACGGCGTGCTGCTGTCAGGCGGTCTGGACTCTTCCATCATTTCAGCCGTGACCAAGCGTTACGCGGCGAAGCGGGTTGAAGATCAGGATAAAAGTGATGCGTGGTGGCCACAGCTGCACTCCTTCGCGGTAGGACTGGAAGGTTCACCCGACTTAAAAGCGGCGAAATCGGTGGCGGAGCATCTGGGCACCGTACACCATGAAATTCATTTCACCGTGCAGGAAGGTCTGGATGCCATTCGCGATGTGATTTATCACATTGAAACCTATGACGTCACCACCATTCGTGCCTCTACGCCAATGTACTTAATGTCGCGTAAAATTAAAGCGATGGGCATTAAGATGGTGCTGTCGGGCGAAGGCGCAGATGAAGTCTTCGGCGGCTATCTCTATTTCCACAAGGCGCCAAACGCCAAAGAGTTCCACGAAGAAAACGTACGTAAACTGCAGGCGCTGCATATGTTCGACTGCGCCCGTGCCAACAAAGCGATGTCCGCCTGGGGCGTTGAAGCCCGCGTACCGTTCCTGGATAAAAAATTCCTGGATGTGGCGATGCGTATTAACCCGGCCGATAAAATGTGTGGCAGCAACGGTAAAATGGAGAAGCACATTCTGCGTGAATGTTTCTCCTCTTACCTGCCGGAGAGCGTGGCGTGGCGTCAGAAAGAGCAGTTCTCGGATGGCGTGGGTTACAGCTGGATCGACTCACTGAAAGAAGTGGCTGCGAAGCAAATCAGCGATCAGCAGCTGGCTACCGCTCACTTCCGCTTCCCGTTCAACACGCCGGGTTCGAAAGAAGCCTATCTCTATCGTGAGATCTTTGAAGAGCTGTTCCCGTTGGCGAGCGCGGCAGAGTGTGTGCCTGGCGGTCCATCGGTCGCCTGTTCTTCAGCCAAAGCGATTGAATGGGATGAAGCGTTTAAAAACATGGACGATCCCTCTGGTCGTGCCGTGGGTGTGCATCAGTCAGCCTATAAATAAGCCGGCAGAAAGCAACCAGAATGGGCCCGTTGTGGCCCATTTTTTTTACGATTAGCGTTGTATTCACTGAAAAATTGCCGAATAAACATCCAGGCTGGTTATAAGCCAGTCAAACAGCGATTACCTGGCAAAAAACGGTAAAAAAATTGTTGACGCTGTCTGGTCAACTCCGCATAATGCGCCCCGCAACGCCGATGAAGGTAACGCGAAAAAAAGATGGCTACGTAGCTCAGCTGGTTAGAGCACAGCACTCATAATGCTGGGGTCACAGGTTCGATTCCCGTCGTAGCCACCATCTTTTTTTGCGGGAGTGGCGAAATTGGTAGACGCACCAGATTTAGGTTCTGGCGCCGCAAGGTGTGCGAGTTCAAGTCTCGCCTCCCGCACCATTTCATTATTCGGCAGCGTGGATGGGATATCGCCAAGCGGTAAGGCACCGGTTTTTGATACCGGCATTCCCTGGTTCGAATCCAGGTATCCCAGCCAATTTCGATGATTCTCGAGGCTGAGAACGGACGAATGGGATATCGCCAAGCGGTAAGGCACCGGTTTTTGATACCGGCATTCCCTGGTTCGAATCCAGGTATCCCAGCCATCATTGAAATGCAGTACAATTTGGCTACGTAGCTCAGCTGGTTAGAGCACAGCACTCATAATGCTGGGGTCACAGGTTCGATTCCCGTCGTAGCCACCATATAATTGGGGTGTCGCCAAGCGGTAAGGCACTGGTTTCTGATACCAGCATTCCGGGGTTCGAATCCCTGCACCCCAGCCATACAAAAGACAATTTGAAAAACACCATTATTGGGGTGTCGCCAAGCGGTAAGGCACTGGTTTCTGATACCAGCATTCCGGGGTTCGAATCCCTGCACCCCAGCCAAATTGCACAACCTGGCCCGCTTTTGCGGGCTTTGTTGTTTTTGTCGTTCCCCTTCCTGATTTCCTGATTGCAGGCCCGCCGTATGGCGAGCCGACATGCGCAATCTGCTATAACCCCAGCGCGTAGCGCAATACCTGCCGCTTCAGTACCCCGGAATGTTCGGCGGCAATCAATCCGAGATTACGTGCAAACCGCAGCGGTGCCAGCTGATTGCTGAAGGCAAAATAGAACAGATCCATACCGCCCTGCATCAGCATATTGTCTTTACGACGTTGCCGATGATAGCGCTGCAATACGCGCTCGGATGCCCAATCTTCCGCCGCACCGCGTGCGCTGACCAGCACATTAATCAACGCATCAATATCGCGATAGCCCAGATTCACGCCCTGCCCGGCCAGCGGATTAATGGTATGCGCGGCATCACCGACCAGCGCCAGTCCTGGCAGGACATACCGTGAAGCGTGACGCCGTACCAGCGGGAAGCCGCCAGCCGCATGGGCTTTAAAACGTCCCAGCCGCGCCGGGAAGTGGCTGGCTATCTCTTTTTCCAGCTGGGCCATCGGCATCGCCTGTAGCTGGCGGACTCTTGCAGGCGCGTCATACCAGACCAGCGAGGCCCGGTTGCCATACAGCGGTAAAAAGGCGCGCGGTCCCTGAGGCGTAAAGTGCTGCCAGGTCGCATCGCCTGCCGGATGTTCGCAGGTCACGCTGATCAGTAAACAGGATTGCGCATAGCTCCAGCCATGAATACCAATCCCGGCCATCTGTCGCACCTGAGAGTTCGCGCCATCAGCCCCAACCACCAGGCGGGTGTGTAAGGCAACGTCGTCGTTGAGGTCGATGCGCCAGCCGCCATTTTCTGGCTGCAGGTTCTCCAGTGTGGCCGGGCAATAGCAGGTCACGCCCAGCGACTGCATCTCCTCCCATAGCGCCCGCTGAAGCACGCTGTTCTCGACCATAAAGCCCAGCTCGGGCAGCCCCAGCGAGGCCGCATCAAAACTCACCTGCGCCGTCTGCCACTCCCAGGTTTCCAGCCTGCGATAGGGCGCGCTGCGCATCGCCTCTACCCGTGGCCAGACGTTGAGCTGCTTCAGCAACCCCACCGAGGATGACCCAATCGCCGAAATTCGCAGATCGGGATCGCTGTCGGCATCAAAAGGCGCGGGTTCGGCACGCTCAATGACCGCAACGCGAAAATGTTGCTGCGTCAGTCCACAGGCCAGCGCCGCACCGACCATGCCACCGCCAACAATCACTACATCAAACTGATTATCCTGCATTGCTTATGTCCCTCTCTTATTCCCGCCAGCCTGCGCAACACGGGTCTGAATAAAGCAAAGTGTACCGGAAAACCGGATTGCTGGCAGAAAAGCCCTGAGGCTGGTCACAACAGCATCAAAGCATTACAATACGCGCCCCGCACTTCACTGCACTGAATCAATGGTTAGCGCGATGACAAAAAAACTGCATATCAAAACCTGGGGATGTCAGATGAATGAGTATGATTCATCCAAGATGTCTGATCTGCTGAACAGTACGCACGGCTATACGCTGACCGAGGTTCCTGAAGAGGCGGATATTCTGCTGCTTAACACCTGTTCTATTCGTGAGAAAGCGCAGGAGAAGGTATTCCACCTGCTGGGACGCTGGAGAAAACTCAAAGAGCGCAACCCGGATGTGATTATCGGCGTGGGCGGCTGCGTGGCGTCGCAGGAAGGGGATCATATCCGCCAGCGTGCGCCCTGCGTGGATATCGTTTTTGGTCCGCAGACACTGCACCGCCTGCCGGAGATGATCAACACCGTGCGCGGCACCAAAAGCCCGGTGGTCGACATCAGCTTCCCGGAAATCGAGAAATTTGATCGCCTGCCGGAACCGCGCGCAGACGGCCCGACGGCCTTTGTCTCCATCATGGAAGGCTGCAACAAATATTGTACTTTCTGCGTGGTGCCTTACACCCGTGGCGAGGAAGTGAGCCGTCCCAGCGATGACATTCTGCTGGAGATCGCTCAGCTGGCGGCGCAGGGCGTGCGTGAAGTTAACCTGCTTGGCCAGAACGTTAACGCCTATCGTGGTGCCACCTTTGATGGTGAAATCTGTACCTTCGCTGAGCTGCTGCGCCTGGTCGCCGCCATCGACGGTATCGACCGCATTCGCTTCACCACCAGCCACCCGATTGAGTTCACCGATGACATTATCGAGGTCTACCGCGATACGCCGGAACTGGTGAGCTTCCTGCACCTGCCGGTTCAGAGTGGATCAGACCGTATTCTGACGCTGATGAAGCGTGCTCATACCGCGCTGGAGTATAAGTCGATTATCCGCAAGCTGCGCGCGGCGCGCCCGGATATTGAGATCAGCTCTGACTTTATCATTGGTTTCCCCGGTGAAACTCAGCAGGATTTCGAGCAGACCATGAAGCTTATCGCCGAGATCAATTTCGACGTCAGCTTCAGCTTTATCTACTCTGCCCGTCCCGGCACGCCCGCCGCTGACCTGCCGGATGATGTCAGCGAAGAGGAGAAAAAGCAGCGTCTGTGGATCCTGCAGGACCGCATTAACCAGCAGGCGCAGGCGATCAGTCGCCGCATGGTGGGCACAGTGCAGCGTATTCTGGTGGAAGGCATCTCCCGCAAGAACGTGATGGAAGTCTCTGGCCGCACCGAAAATAACCGCGTAGTAAATTTCGAAGGCTCGCCTGAAATGATCGGCCGCTTTGTGGATGTTGAGATTGTCGATGTCTACACCAACTCGCTGCGCGGCAAACTGGTGCGTACTGAAGAAGAGATGGGGCTGCGCATGGCGGAAAGCCCGGCGTCCGTGATCGCCCGTACCCGTAAAGAAAACGAAATCGGCGTGAGTCTGTTCCAGCCGTGATGCCTGCTTTACTGTGCGGCAGCGCGCATCGCGTTGCCGCCAATTTCACTTTGCACCACTTGCTTTCTGAAAGTGTCGCCCAAATATCTCTCCATAAGCTTGCGCCCAGGCGTTACGGCATAAATAATTTCGTTATGGTGCATCCGGTTAAGTTTAACGGTGCGTCAGACACATCCCATAACTGGCCCTGAGTGACCCAAAGGATTCGTTTGAATATCGAAACTCGTGAAATCGCCCTTGAACCGGCTGATAACCGTCGTCTGATGAGCCTGTGTGGGCCTTTCGACGATAATGTAAAACAGCTTGAACGTCGTCTGGGCATTGAGATCAATCGTCGCGACAACGTTTTTAAGCTGTCAGGACGTCCACTTTGCGTGAATGCCGCAGCAGATATTCTGAAAACCCTCTATGTCGATACCGCGCCTGTGCGTGGCGACATCCCGGATATCGAGCCTGATCAGATTCACCTGGCGATCAAAGAGAGCCGGGTACTGGAGCAAACCGCTGAGAGCGTGCCGGAGTACGGTAAAGCGGTCAATATCAAGACCAAACGCGGTGTGATCAAGCCGCGCACCCCAAACCAGGCCCAGTACATCGCTAATGTGCTCGACCACGATATCACCTTTGGTGTCGGTCCGGCTGGTACCGGTAAAACCTATCTGGCGGTAGCCGCGGCAGTGGATGCGCTGGAGCGTCAGGAAATTCGCCGCATCATGCTGACCCGCCCTGCCGTCGAAGCGGGTGAAAAGCTCGGCTTTCTGCCAGGCGATCTGAGCCAGAAAGTCGACCCTTATCTGCGTCCGCTCTACGATGCGCTGTTCGAAATGCTCGGCTTCGAGCGGGTGGAAAAGCTGATGGAGCGCAACGTCATTGAAGTCGCCCCGCTGGCCTACATGCGTGGTCGTACCCTGAACGATGCGTTTATCATTCTTGATGAGAGCCAGAACACCACCATCGAGCAGATGAAAATGTTCCTGACGCGTATCGGCTTTAACTCTAAAGCGGTGATTACCGGCGACGTTACCCAGATTGACCTGCCGCGTCACGTCAAGTCAGGCCTGCGTCATGCCATTGAGGTGCTGGCGGACGTTGAAGAGATCAGCTTCAACTTCTTCCACAGCGAAGATGTGGTGCGCCATCCGGTAGTTGCCCGCATTGTCACCGCCTATGAAGCCTGGGAAGCGGCCGATCAGACCCGTCGTGACCAGCAGGCCGAAGAGCGTAAACGTGAAGCACTGGCTGCACAGAGCGCCACGCAGGAGAGCAAATGAGCGAGGTGATTCTCGACCTGCAGGTCGCCTGTGACAGCACCGCTGACCTGCCTGCTGAAAGCCAGTTTCATCGCTGGCTGTCAGCGGCTGTCACCCCTTTTCAGCCGGAAAGCGAAGTTACGGTGCGTCTGGTTGATGAAGCGGAGAGTCATGAGCTTAATCTGACTTATCGCGGCAAAGACAAGCCGACCAACGTCCTCTCTTTCCCGTTTGAAGCGCCGCCGGGCATTGAGCTGCCGCTGCTGGGCGATCTGATCATCTGCCGCCAGGTCGTTGAGCAGGAAGCCGCTGAACAGGGTAAAAGCGCTGAAGCCCACTGGGCACATATGGTGGTACACGGCACGCTGCATCTGCTGGGTTACGACCATATTGAAGACGACGAAGCGGACGAGATGGAAGGGCTGGAGACCGAGATAATGCTTGCTCTTGGGTATCCTGATCCGTACATTTCGGAGAAAGAAGACGCCTGAATCCTGAATTCAGTCAATCCTGCTGTCAGTACAGGTTACTGACAGCACCCATTCCTCACCAGAGAGATCTTTAAAAACCGCCATGAGCGACGACCATTCTCAAAACAGCGATGCACCCAGTAGTAAAAAGGGATTTTTCTCCCTGTTGATCAACCAACTCTTTCACGGTGAACCAAAAAGCCGTGATGAGCTACTGGAGCTGATCCGCGACTCGAATAACAAAGAGCTGATTGACCAGGACACCCGCGACATGCTCGAAGGGGTACTGGATATTGCGGAGCAGCGCGTGCGTGACATCATGATCCCGCGCTCGCAAATGATCACCCTGAAACGTAATCAGAGCCTCGAAGAGTGTCTGGATGTCATTATCGAATCCGCCCATTCTCGTTTCCCGGTGATCAGCGAAGATAAAGATCATGTGGAAGGGATTCTGATGGCGAAAGATCTGCTGCCGTTTATGAGCAGCGAATCTGAGCCTTTCAGCATTGAGAAAGTGCTGCGTCCTGCGGTGGTAGTGCCTGAAAGTAAGCGTGTCGACCGGATGCTGAAAGAGTTCCGCTCCCAGCGTTACCACATGGCGATCGTCATTGATGAGTTTGGCGGTGTCTCCGGTCTGGTGACCATTGAAGACATCCTGGAGCTGATCGTCGGTGAAATTGAAGATGAGTATGACGACGAAGAAGATCGTGATATCCGTCAGCTCAACCGTCACACCTTTACCGTGCGTGCACTGACTGCCATTGAAGATTTCAACGAGGTGTTTGGCACCCAGTTCAGCGACGATGAAGTCGACACCATCGGTGGTCTGGTGATGCAGGGCTTCGGTCATCTGCCCGCTCGCGGTGAAAGCATCGAGATTGAGGGTTACCAGTTCAAGGTGGCGATGGCTGACAGCCGCCGCATCATCCAGGTTCACGTGACTATTCCGGAAAATTCGCCACAACCTCAACTGGAAGACGAATAAGTCTATGGCTTTAGCCTCACTCTACCCGCGTCAGCGGGTTCGCCTGCTGCTGGCTTTAATAACGGGTGCATCTGGCACCCTCGCCTTTTCTCCCTACGATTTCTGGCCCGCCGCACTACTCTCGCTGTGCGGCTTACAGCTGCTGACTCTTAACCGCTCCAGCCCGCAGGCCAGCGCCATTGGGTTTGTCTGGGGTTTAGGTCTGTTCGGCAGTGGCATCAACTGGGTTTATGTCAGTGTCGCCACCTTTGGCGGCATGCCTGGCCCGGTCAATGTCTTTATCGTGGCGCTGCTGGCGGCTTATCTGGCGATCTACCCGGCGCTGTTTGCCGGCGTACTGAATCGCATCTGGCCGCGAACGACGCTGTGGCGACTGGCGCTGGCGGCACCGGCATTGTGGCAGATCACCGAGTTCCTGCGCGGCTGGGTGCTGACCGGCTTTCCGTGGCTGCAGTTTGGTTACAGCCAGATCGATGGCCCGTTAAAAGGCCTGGCCCCACTGGCGGGCGTAGAGACGCTGACCTTCCTGCTGATGGTGGTGGCTGGCCTGCTGGCTTATGCCCTGCAACAGCGCAACGTCAGAAGTCTGGTAGCAGCGCTGCTGCTGCTGGCATTGCCATGGCCGTTGCGCTACATCCAGTGGGTTCAGCCGATGCCCGAGCGGGCCGTCGAGGTGGCGCTGGTCCAGGGGAACATTCCGCAATCGATGAAGTGGGATCCGCAGCAGCTGCTCACTACCCTGCGCATTTACAATGGTCTGAGTCAGCCGCTGATGGGCAAAGCGCCGATTATTATCTGGCCTGAATCGGCAATTACCGATCTGGAGAGTAATCAGCAGCCGTTCCTGCGTTCGCTGGATGACGAACTGCGTGAGCGCGGCAGCTCGCTGATCACCGGCATTGTGGACTCCCGGCTGGAGCAGAACCGATATCACGATTACAACACCGTAATCGTGCTGGGCGGCAAAGCGCCGTACAACTACTTCAGCGGCAATCGTTACCAGAAGAATCACCTGGTGCCGTTTGGCGAATTTGTGCCGCTGGCCGATCTGCTGCGTCCGCTGGCCCCGTTCTTCGATCTGCCGATGTCGGCATTCAGTCGTGGCAACTACCTCCAGCCGCAACTCAGCGTGGCGGGCTATAACCTGACCAGCGCGATCTGTTATGAGATCGTGCTGGGTGAACAGGTGCGGGCCAACTTCCATCCTGACACCAACTTCCTGCTCACCGTTTCGAACGATGCCTGGTTTGGTCACTCTATCGGCCCATGGCAGCACTTCCAGATGGCGAGGATGCGTGCGCTGGAACTGGGACGTCCGCTGTTGCGCAGCACCAATAATGGTGTGACGGCGGTGGTCAATGCCAGTGGTGATGTGGAAGCCATGCTGCCGCAGTTTACCCGCGATGTGCTGACCAGCAAGGTTACGCCAACACAGGGAGAAACCCCGTATGCGCGGGCTGGCATCTGGCCAGTGTGGTCACTGACGCTGCTGGCGGCGGTGATAGCACTCCTGCGCCGTCGTCGATAACCTCCCCTCCTGTGCTCACTGAAGGCGAAGCACGTGCTTCGCCTTTTTCATGGTGACTCTCCGGTTTTTTTCACTCCCCACGCCGCACACTCTGCTGTCTTTCTAACCCATAACCTCTTTCTGGCACGATGATTGCAAAATGTTTCACTGCTTTTCGCAAACAGGCTGATTGCAGGTGCTGATGCCGGGCGGATTGCACCAAAACAATTGACGCTGCTGCACCATTAACGCGCAGGGTGAAAAAATTGCCTTTTTTTGGTGCGTATCACCTCGCAAAAAAGAAACTTTTTTGTTTCATTGCGTTAACAATCCGCTATGTTAATGACTCTTCTGCGCCCGTTTAAACCGCAGAATGAGCAGAAACGCAGCAGAAAACAGACACAACATCATAATCAGCGCAGGTTATATCCTGTGCCTTTTTCATACGAAGGAGTTGGAACATGCAACTACGCAAAGTGGCATTATCTCTTCTGCTGATCAGCGCAGCGGCGGGAGCGGCCCAGGCGGAAGATCTCAGCGGCACCCTGAAGAAGATCAATGACAATGGCGTCATTGTGGTCGGGCATCGCGAATCATCAGTTCCCTTTTCTTATTATGACAACCAGCAAAAAGTCGTCGGCTACTCACAGGCTTACTCAAACGCCATCGTTGAAGCGATTAAAGCAAAGCTGAACAAGCCTGATCTGCAGGTCAAAATGATCCCGATCACCTCACAAAACCGTATTCCGCTGCTGCAAAACGGCACCTACGATTATGAGTGTGGCTCGACCACCAATAACCTTGAGCGCCAGAAACAGGCCGCCTTCTCAGACACTATTTTTGTTATCGGCACCCGTCTGCTGGTGAAGAAAGATGGCCCGATCAAAGATTTCGCTGACCTGAAAGGCAAAACCGTAGTGGTGACCTCAGGTACCACCTCTGAAGTGCTGCTGCACAAACTCAACGACGAACAGAAACTGGATCTGCGCATCATCAGCGCAAAAGATCACGGTGACTCCTTCCGTACGCTGGAAACCGGTCGTGCCGTGGCCTTTATGATGGATGATGCCCTGCTGGCAGGCGAACGCGCCAAAGCCAAAAAGCCGGACAACTGGGAAATTCTGGGCACGCCACAGTCAAAAGAAGCCTATGGCTGCATGCTGCGTAAAGATGATCCGCAGTTCAAAGCGCTGGTGGATGAAACCATTGCTAAAGCCCAGACCTCTGGCCAGGCAGAAAAATGGTTCGACACCTGGTTCAAACAGCCGATTCCACCAAAGAACCTGAACATGAACTTTGAGCTCTCTGATGACATGAAAGCGCTGTTCAAAACACCAAATGATAAAGCACTGAATTAACAAAAAAATACCCAATGGATTTCAGATTGCATTGAGGCAGCAGAAAAATGACTCCCGATGAGCCTGCTCCGGTAAGTGATTTGGGTGAGTGAATGTAGCCAACAAAAATGCAGCCTGAAAGACGACGGGTATAACAAGGGCGGCCTGGCTGCCCTCTCGATTGCTGAAACCGCGGCATGGACAGACAGACTGACACGGGTCGTTCCCCTGAGTCAGGAAATAAAACGCCGTTCATCAATCTTCAGGGTAGCTTAGCTACCCTTTTTTTCCGGAGCTCGTTATGGGTATCGATTGGAACTGGGGCATATTCCTCGAACAGGCCCCGTTCGGTAACACGACCTACCTCGGCTGGCTGTGGTCCGGTTTTCAGGTGACAATTGCCGTCTCCTGCTGCGCCTGGATTATCGCCTTCTGCGTGGGTTCATTTTTCGGCATTCTGCGCACCGTGCCTAATCGCCTGCTGTCGACCATTGGCACCTGCTATGTCGAACTGTTTCGTAATATCCCACTGATCGTCCAGTTCTTCTTCTGGTATCTGGTGGCGCCCGAGCTGGTGGGCGAAAAGCTTGGCATGTGGTTTAAGTCTGAGCTGGATCCCAACATTCAGTTCTTCCTCTCCTCGATGATCTGTCTTGGCCTGTTTACCGCCGCCCGCGTCTGCGAGCAGGTGCGCGCAGCGATTCAGTCACTGCCGAGTGGACAGAAGAATGCCGGTCTGGCGATGGGCTTAACCCTGCCGCAGACCTATCGCTATGTACTGCTGCCGAATGCGTATCGCGTGATTGTGCCGCCGATGACCTCGGAGATGCTGAACCTGGTGAAGAACTCCGCTATCGCCTCCACCATTGGTCTGGTCGATATGGCGGCGCAGGCGGGCAAACTGCTCGACTATTCTGCCCACGCCTATGAATCCTTTACCGCCATTACGCTGGCCTACGTTGCGATTAACCTGGTGATTATGTTGTTAATGAGTCTGGTCGAGCGCAAAGTCCGGCTGCCAGGCAATGCGGGAGGCAAGTAATGTACGAGTTTGACTGGAGTTCGATTACACCCAGCCTGCCCTATCTGCTTAATGGCTTAGTGATCACCTTTAAGATCACGATTACCGCCGTGGTCTTCGGCATTCTGTGGGGCACTCTGCTGGCGGTGATGCGCCTGTCGACGTTTAAGCCTATCAGCTGGTTCGCTAAAATTTACGTTAACCTGTTCCGCTCGGTGCCGCTGGTTATGGTGCTGCTGTGGTTCTATCTGGTCGTGCCGAGTTTTCTGCAGCAGGTGCTGGGGCTGTCGCCCAAAACGGATATCCGACTGATTTCGGCCATGGTCGCCTTTTCGCTGTTCGAAGCGGCGTACTACTCTGAAATTATTCGCGCCGGCATCATCAGTATCTCGCGTGGACAGGGCAGTGCAGCTCTGGCGCTGGGCATGACGCAGTGGCAGGCAATGCGACTGATCATCCTGCCACAGGCGTTTCGCGCCATGGTTCCGCTGTTACTGACGCAAGGTATCGTGCTGTTCCAGGATACCTCGCTGGTTTATGTCTTAAGCCTGGCGGACTTCTTCCGTACCGCGTCCACCATTGGTGAGCGTGATGGCACCCAGGTTGAAATGGTTCTGTTTGCAGGTCTGGTCTACTTCGTTATCAGCCTGAGCGCATCGCTGTTGGTCAGCTATCTAAAAAGAAAAAGGACGGTTTAAATGATTAGCCTGAAAAATGTTTCTAAGTGGTATGGTCACTTTCAGGTGCTGACCGACTGCTCAACCGACGTCAAAACCGGTGAAGTGGTGGTGGTGTGCGGCCCGTCCGGCTCCGGTAAATCAACGCTGATCAAAACGGTGAACGGCCTTGAGCCGATTCAGCAGGGCGTGATTGCGGTGAACGGCACCGAGGTGAATAACAAAAAGACTAATCTTGCGCAGCTTCGCAGCCAGGTCGGGATGGTGTTCCAGCACTTCGAGCTGTTTCCGCATCTGAGCATTATCAACAATCTGGTTCTGGCGCAGGTGAAAGTGCTGAAGCGCGACAAAGCGGCAGCCCGCGATAAAGGGCTGAAGCTGCTGAAGCGTGTGGGTCTTTCCGCCCATGCTGAGAAGTTTCCCGGCCAGCTCTCAGGTGGTCAGCAGCAGCGTGTGGCGATTGCGCGAGCGCTCTGCATGGACCCTATCGCGATGCTGTTTGATGAACCCACCTCCGCGCTGGATCCGGAAATGATCAACGAAGTGCTGGATGTGATGGTTGAACTGGCACAGGAAGGGATGACGATGATGGTGGTGACCCATGAGATGGGCTTCGCCCGTAAAGTGGCCAATCGCGTGATCTTTATGGATGAAGGGAAAATTATCGAAGACACCAACAAAGATGACTTCTTTAATAACCCACAGTCTGAGCGCGCTAAAGATTTCCTCGCAAAAATTCTGCACTAAACCTGACGAACAGGCGGGTCACTTAGGGTGGCCCGCTTCATTTAGCTACGCCGCACTATCAGGGTTCAAACGGCTGACGCTGGAACTGATCGTTGCCGCATTCCGGACAACGTGACAGCGTTTCAGGCGTGTAGATTGCCCGGGTGAACTGGCATTTCTCACAGACCAGATTGCCCAGCCCCACCACTTCCCCGCTCTGATAAACCCCGTGATGATGCAGATCCTGGAAGACCTCTCGCCACTCCAGCTGACTTTTATCGGTGATATCTGCCAGCTCTTTCCAGACGCTCTCACGGATGATGCGCATAAACAGTGAGTCCGCCAGCGGTTCTTCCACATCGGTGTAGCTGCGTGCAAACTCGCCCAGATCACGGCGCACTGAGCTCAGCGCCTGGTCAATCTCCTGTTCCGTCATATCATCGCGCACCAGCAACTGGCTTCGTCGCCCGGCAATCAGCTCATCAAGGTTACGATCGCCCTGACGAAGACGTTCGGTCAATACGGCTAACGACTCGCGATATTCCTGAGCCACTTTATTCATTTTGTTCTCCTTTATGCAGACCCTAGCTGAACTAAGTTTAGTCGTAATGTTGCTTTTGCCGTGTCGTCTGTACAGTGAATTACAAAAGGGTGAAGGCTCTGACGCTTTCTGCAGAAATCGTGCCGGCAAAAGTGGGAAGTGTTGTTGATACGCGGCCTTATGGGTATGCTATGCGGATCTTAGAGCCAGAAAAATGTTTTTCATAAAGGACCACAGGCAGCCATGCAAGAGCAATACCGCCCGGAAGAAATTGAATCCCGTGTGCAGCAGCACTGGGATGAAAACGAAACGTTTAAAGTGACTGAGCAGGAAGGTAAAGAGAAATACTATTGCCTCTCCATGTTGCCCTATCCTTCTGGCCGCCTGCACATGGGCCACGTTCGTAACTACACCATCGGCGACGTAATCGCGCGTTATCAGCGTATGCTCGGCAAAAACGTACTACAGCCGATTGGCTGGGATGCTTTCGGCCTGCCTGCGGAAGGCGCTGCGGTGAAAAACAACACCGCTCCGGCCCCGTGGACTTACGACAACATCGCCTACATGAAAAACCAGCTCAAATTGCTGGGCTTTGGCTATGACTGGAGTCGTGAACTGGCAACCTGCCAGCCAGAGTACTATCGCTGGGAACAGTGGTTCTTTACCAAACTGTATGAAAAAGGCCTGGTCTATAAAAAGACCTCTGCCGTGAACTGGTGCCCGAACGATCAGACGGTGCTGGCGAACGAGCAGGTGATTGACGGCTGCTGCTGGCGCTGCGACACCAAAGTTGAGCGTAAAGAGATCCCGCAGTGGTTTATCAAAATCACCGATTATGCGGAGGAGCTGCTAAACGATCTGGATACGCTGGAAGAGTGGCCTGAGCAGGTCAAAACCATGCAGCGTAACTGGATTGGCCGCTCTGAAGGTGTCGAAATCACCTTCGATGTGGCTGACAGCGAAGAGAAGGTCACTGTCTACACCACCCGCCCGGATACCTTTATCGGCGCAACCTATGTTGCCGTTGCCGCAGGCCATCCGCTGGCGACCCAGGCGTCGGTCAATAATCCGGCGCTGGCTGACTTTATCGCTGAATGTCGCAATACCAAAGTGGCTGAAGCCGATATGGCGACCATGGAGAAGAAAGGCATGGCGACCGGCCTGTCTGTTGTTCATCCGCTGACCGGCGAGCTTATCCCGGTCTGGGTTGCCAACTTCGTACTGATGGAATATGGCACCGGCGCTGTGATGGCGGTTCCGGCGCACGATCAGCGCGACTGGGAGTTTGCCACTAAATATGATCTGCCGATTAAGCCGGTCATTCTGAATCTGGATGGTTCCATTCCTGATGTCAGCATCGCGGCGATGACTGACAAAGGTGCGCTGTTCAACTCAGGTGAGTTTAACGGCATGGATCACGCCACCGGTTTTAACGCCATTGCGGATTCGCTGGCGGCAAAAGGCGTGGGCGTGCGTAAAGTGAACTACCGCCTGCGCGACTGGGGTGTCTCCCGTCAGCGCTACTGGGGTGCCCCTATCCCGATGGTGACGCTGGAAGATGGCACCGTCATGCCTGCACCAGAAGACCAGTTGCCGGTGATCCTGCCGGAAGATGTGGTGATGGATGGCATTACCAGCCCAATCAAAGCGGATCCGGAGTGGGCTAAAACCACGGTAAACGGCCAGCCTGCCCTGCGTGAAACCGACACCTTTGACACCTTCATGGAGTCTTCCTGGTACTACGCGCGTTATACCTGCGCCAGCTACAAGGAAGGCATGCTGGATCCGGCAGCGGCAAACTACTGGCTGCCGGTCGATCAGTATGTGGGCGGTATTGAACACGCCATCATGCACCTGATGTATTTCCGCTTCTTCCACAAGCTGCTGCGTGACGCGGGCCTGGTGAACTCCAATGAGCCAGCCAAACGTCTGCTGTGCCAGGGCATGGTGCTGGCTGACGCCTTCTACTACCTTGGCGCCAATGGCGAGCGTAACTGGGTTTCACCGGTTGACGTTGAGGTTGAGCGGGATGAGAAAGGCCGCATTGTTAAAGCCACAGACACGCAGGGCCGCGAAGTGATCTACGCGGGCATGAGCAAAATGTCGAAGTCGAAAAACAACGGCATCGACCCACAGCTGATGGTTGAGCGTTACGGCGCGGATACCGTGCGTCTGTTTATGATGTTTGCTTCACCGGCGGATATGACGCTGGAGTGGCAGGAGTCGGGCGTTGAAGGGGCGAACCGCTTCCTGAAACGTGTCTGGAAGCTGGTCTTCGAGCATACACAGAAAGGTGCGACCGTGGCACTGGATGTGGAGAGCCTGAATGACGAGCAGAAATCGCTGCGTCGCGATCTGCACAAAACCATCGCCAAAGTGGCGGATGATATTGGCCGTCGTCAGACTTTCAACACCGCCATTGCGGCGATCATGGAGCTGATGAACAAACTGGCACGCGCCCCGCAGGAAAGCGAGCAGGATCGCGCCCTGATGCAGGAAGCGCTGCTGGCCATCGTCCGTCTGCTCTATCCGTTTACCCCGCACGCCTGCTATGTTCTGTGGCAGACGCTGGGTGGCGAAGGCACTATCGATGAAGCGAGCTGGCCGGTTGCGGATGAAGCCGCTATGGTTGAAGATTCGCTGCTGGTAGTGGTTCAGGTTAACGGTAAAGTGCGCGGTAAAATCACCGTGCCAGCCGATGCAACACAGGAACAGGTTCAGGCACGCGCTGCGCAGGAGCATCTGGTAGCGAAGTATCTGGACGGCGTGACTATCCGTAAAGTCATTTATGTACCGGGCAAACTGCTTAACCTGGTCGTAGGTTAAGTTCAGGAGGAACTGTGCGACATCCGATTATCAGGCTGTTTGTCATTCTGGCGGTGGTGATCACCGCTGGCTGTGGTTTTCATCCGCGCGGCACCACTCAGGTGCCCAGCGAACTGAAAACCCTGATTGTTTCAACCGGCGATCCTTATGGGCCGCTGGCGCGTACTGTGCGTCAGCAGCTGCGTATCAACGATGTCAAAATTGTTGAAGACAGCAAACAGAATCGCACCGATATTCCAACGCTGCGCCTGGGGCCTGAATCCTCGGGCCGTAACACGGCTTCGGTCTTTATCAGCGGCACCACTGCCGAGTATCAGCTGGTGATGACCCTTACCGCACAGGTGCTGCTGCCGGGCAAAGGTATCTATCCTATCAGCACCACGGTTTATCGGTCATTCTTCGATAACCCGAACGCTGCGCTGGCAAAAGATGCCGAGCAGGATCTGATTACGCAGGAGATGCGTCAGCGTGCTGCTGAACAGCTGGTACGTAAACTGCTGACGGTACACGCCGCGCAGATCAACAGCAAAGAGACCTTACCGGCGTCAGTGATTCCGGTGCCGGGTCAGGGTTCACAGGAAGCGCCCACTTCCTCTGCTACCAGCCTGCAATGATCAGGATTTATCCTGAGCAACTCAGCGCGCAGCTCCGTGAGGGGCTGCGCGCCTGTTATTTGTTAGCCGGTAACGAACCGCTGCTGCTGCAGGAAAGTTCAGATGCGATTCGCGTCGCCGCAACCGCGCAGGGATTCGAAGAACATTTTAGTTTTACGCTGGATGCACAGACTGACTGGGAGAGCCTGTTCGTCAGTTGCCAGTCACTGAGTCTGTTTGCTCAGCGTCAGACCATGACGCTGCAATTCCCCGATAATGGCCCCAACGCCGCGATGGCAGAACAGCTGGTTAAGCTGTCGCAGTTGCTGCACGCCGATATTCTGCTGATCTGCCGGATGGCGAAGCTGACCAAAGCGCAGGAAAACAGCGCCTGGTTTAAAGCGTTGTCCGCCTCTGCGGTATTAGTGCCCTGTCAGACGCCTGAACAGGCGCAACTACCACGCTGGGTCGTTAATCGCGCTAAGGCGCTGAAGTTATCGGTAGATGACGCGGCCGTGCAGCTGTTGTGTTACTGCTATGAAGGCAATCTGCTGGCGCTGGCGCAGGCGCTGGAGCGGCTTTCGCTGCAGTGGCCCGACGGCAAGCTGACACTGCCCCGGGTTGAAGAGGCGGTCAGTGATGCCGCGCATTTTACTCCTTTCCACTGGGTGGATGCCCTGCTGGCGGGAAAAAGCCGCCGCGCCCTGCATATTCTGCATCAGCTGGAGAAAGAAGAGAGCGAAGTGGTGATACTGCTGCGTACGCTGCAGCGTGATCTGCTGACGCTGCTGCATCTGCAACGCCACCAGACAGCGCAGCCGCTGCGTACGCTGATGGATCAGCAGCGCATCTGGCAGAATCGCCGTGCGCTGTTTACCGACGCGCTGCAACGAGTGGATGCCACGCGTCTGCAACGCGCCATTCATCTGCTGAGTCAGATTGAGATCACCCTGAAGCAGGATTATGGACAGCCGGTGTGGCCGCAGTTACAGACCCTGACGCTGCTGCTCAGCAGTCGTGCTTTTCCGACGAGCTTTGCCCATGTCTGAGTTACACGCACTGTTTGGCGGCACCTTTGATCCGATTCATTTTGGCCATCTGCGCCCGGTCGAAGCGCTGGCGCAACAGACCGGCCTGCAGCGTGTGACGCTGCTGCCCAACAATGTGCCGCCGCATCGTCCGCAACCGGAAGCCAGCGCTGCCCAGCGGGTTGCTATGCTGCGCTGCGCTATCCGCGACCTGCCGCTGTTTGAGATCGATACCCGCGAGCTGGAACGCGACACGCCGTCCTGGACCGTGACCACCCTGGAAGCCTGGCGCACCGAACGCGGTGCAGAGCAGCCGCTGGGATTTATTATTGGTCAGGATTCATTGCTGAGCTTGTCAAAATGGCATCGCTGGCAGGATCTGCTGTCACTCTGCCATCTGCTGGTGTGCCAGCGCCCCGGCTATCCGACCCGGTTCGACTCGCCTGACATGCAGCGCTGGCTTGAGCAACACCTCGCTCAGGATATCTGGCAGCTGCATCAGCAGCCCGCAGGCCATATCTGGCTGGCGGACACCCCTCTCTATGACATTTCGGCCACGGAAATTCGCCGTCGTCGCCACCAGAATCAGCCCTGCGACGATCTGTTGCCCGCTGCGGTTATCGATTATATCGACCGCGAAGGCTTATATCGCGACTGATCCGGGCATGCTATACTACGCCGCTTAATTTTTTGGCTGCACTCTCCGGGCTTACAGCCGGCTCGTTACCACCAGATTCCAAGGGGAACCTTTTGCAAGGTAAAGCACTCCAAGAGTTCGTTATTGATAAGATTGATGATCTCAAAGGCCAGGACATTGTCACCATCGACGTTCAGGGCAAATCCAGCATCACCGATTTCATGATCATCTGCACCGGCACCTCAACGCGTCATGTGACTTCGATCGCAGAACACGTAGAGCAGGAGTCGCGTTTAGCAGGCCTGATGCCATTAGGCATTGAAGGTAAAAGCGCGGCAGACTGGGTCGTGGTCGATCTGGGTGATGTCATCGTGCATGTGATGCAGGAAGAGAGTCGCCAGCTGTATGAGCTGGAAAAACTCTGGGGCTAATCGGTGAAACTGCAACTTGTTGCCGTCGGCACGAAAATGCCTGACTGGGTGCAGACCGGTTTTATGGAATATCTGCGCCGCTTCCCGAAAGATATGCCGCTTGAGCTGACCGAAGTGACCGCAGGTAAACGCGGTAAAAATGCTGATATCAAACGCATTCTTGAAAAAGAGGGTGAAGCGATGTTAGCGGCGGTCGGCAAAGGCAATCGCATCGTCACGCTGGATATTCCTGGTCATCCGTGGGAAACCCCGCAGCTGGCACAGCAGATTGAACGCTGGAAGCTGGATGGTCGCGACGTCAGCCTGCTGATTGGCGGGCCTGAAGGCCTGGCCCCCGCCTGTAAAGCGGCGGCAGAGCAGAGCTGGTCACTGTCAGCATTGACGTTGCCCCATCCGCTGGTGCGCGTGCTGGTAGCCGAAAGTCTGTATCGGGCCTGGAGCATAACGACAAATCATCCTTATCATCGTGAATGACCGATCAGCCCACATCAGACATGACAAGTAGCGGATGAAATTACAAAGCAACGCCTTTCGCGATTACAGCGCCGAACAGAAACTCTTTGTCCGTCGGGCCTTTATCGCCTTCGTCGGTATCTTACTGCTCTCTTCAGTACTGGTGGTTAACCTTTACCACCTGCAGATCCTTCGCTTTGATGATTACAGCACCCGCTCCAACCAGAACCGTATCAAACTGGTGCCTGTGGCCCCCAGCCGCGGCATAATTTACGATCGTACCGGCACGCCGCTGGCGCTGAACCGCACCATCTATCAGGCAGAACTGGTTCCGGAAAAAGTTGATAATCTGCAACAGACCCTGGAAAACTTACGCCCGATTCTTGAGCTGACTGACGACGACCTCGAAAACTTCCAGAAAGAGCGTAAACGCTCGCGTCGGTTCACCTCTATCCCGGTTAAAACCGGTCTGAATGACGTGCAGGTCGCGCGTTTTGCGGTCAATCAGTACCGCTTCCCCGGCGTGGAAGTTAAAGGTTACCAGCGCCGCTACTACCCTTACGGTGCCACGCTGACGCATGTGGTCGGCTACGTCTCAAAAATCAACGATCGTGACGTTGCACGCCTCGACAAAGAGGGCATATGGCCTAACTACGCCGCGACGCACGACATCGGTAAGCTGGGCATTGAAGCCTATTACGAAAATTTGCTGCACGGCAAAACCGGCTTTGAAGAGGTTGAGGTCAACAACCGTGGCCGGGTCATTCGCCAGCTGCATGAGGAGTCCCCTCAGGCAGGCCGTGATATCTATCTGACTATCGATCTCAAACTGCAGCAATATGTCGAGACCCTGCTGGCGGGCAGTCGCGCGGCCGTCGTGGTCAGCGACCCGCGCACCGGCGAAATCCTCGCCATGGTCTCAACGCCAAGCTATGACGCCAACATGTTTGTCGACGGTATTTCCAGTAAGGATTACCGCGGCCTGCTGGAAGATGAAAACCGCCCGCTCTATAACCGTGCGATTCAGGCTGCCTATCCACCGGCTTCGACGGTTAAACCTTATGTGGCGGTCTCTGCCCTGAGTGCTGGCGTGATTAACCGTAATACCAGCCTGTTTGATCCCGGCTGGTGGCAGCTTCCTGGTTCAGAAAAACGCTTCCGCGACTGGAAAAAATGGGGCCACGGACGTCTGAACGTCACCAAAGCGCTGGAAGAGTCTGCCGATACCTTCTTCTATCAGGTTGCCTATGACATGGGCATCGACCGTCTGTCGGAGTGGATGAATAAATTTGGTTACGGCAGCCGTACCGGCATCGATTTACCGCAGGAGAGCGCCGGTAACATGCCGACCCGTGACTGGAAACAGAGACGCTTTAAAAAGCCGTGGTATCAGGGCGATACCATTCCGGTGGGGATCGGACAGGGTTACTGGACCGCCACGCCGTTGCAGATGAACAAAGCGATGATGATTCTGATCAACGACGGCGTCGTCAAAGTGCCGCATATGCTGCGCGCCACCCGCGAAGGCCGTACCCTGGTGCCCTATCGCCAGCCGCCTGAAGCCCCGATTGGTGATATCCATTCCGGCTACTGGGAAATTGCCAAAGATGGCATGTATGGCGTGGCGAACCGGCCCAACGGCACCGCGCACAAAAGCTTCGCCGATGCGCCCTATAAAATCGCCGCTAAGTCCGGTACGGCCCAGGTCTTTGGCCTGAAAGAGAACGAAACCTATAACGCCCATAAAATTGCTGAACGATTACGCGACCATAAATTAATGACCGCGTTTGCCCCTTATGACAAACCTCGGGTCGCCGTGACCATTATCCTGGAAAACGGTGGCGCCGGTCCGGCTGTCGGCACCGTCATGCGCCAGATTCTGGATCACATTATGTTGGGTGATAACAATACAGTCCTGCCGGACGCCGCTCCTGTGCCGCCCGGTTATGAAGGTGAATAAACATGTCGATGCAAGATAGTCCGCAGAAACGTTCGATCTGGATGCGCATCCACATCGATCCGCTGTTTATGCTGATCATTCTCGGCCTGCTGACCTACAGCGCTGTGGTGATCTGGAGCGCCAGTGGTCAGGACCCCGGCATGATGGAGCGTAAACTCGGTCAGATCGCGATGGGGCTGGTCATCATGATTGTGCTGGCGCAGGTACCGCCGCGCGTCTATGAAGGCTGGGCGCCCTATCTCTATATTGTCTGTGTCATTCTGCTGGTGGCGGTGGATGCCTTTGGGCAGATCAGTAAAGGCGCTCAACGCTGGCTCGATCTCGGCTTTGTGCGTTTTCAGCCCTCTGAGATTGCCAAGATAGCGGTGCCTTTGATGGTGGCGCGCTTTATTAACCGCGATGTCTGTCCGCCAACGCTGAAAAATACCGGCATTGCGCTGATTCTGATCTTCCTGCCCACCCTGCTGGTGGCGGCACAGCCCGATCTCGGCACCTCGATTCTGATTGCCGCCTCCGGCTTGTTTGTGCTGTTCCTCTCGGGTATGAGCTGGAAACTGATTGGCGTAGCCGTGTTGCTGGTCGCCGCCTTTATCCCGATTTTGTGGTTTTTCCTGATGCACGATTATCAGCGTGACCGCGTGATGATGCTGCTCGACCCGGAAACAGATCCGCTGGGAGCGGGTTATCACATTATCCAGTCGAAAATTGCTATTGGCTCAGGAGGTCTGCGCGGTAAAGGCTGGCTGCAGGGCACCCAGTCTCAGCTGGAGTTTTTGCCGGAACGTCATACTGACTTTATCTTTGCGGTTCTGGCCGAAGAGTTAGGCCTGGTTGGCGTGCTGCTGCTGCTGGCCCTTTATCTGCTGCTGATCATGCGGGGATTGGTGGTGGCAGCCCGGGCGCAGACCACCTTTGGCCGGGTAATGGCGGGCGGTTTAATGCTGATTTTATTCGTTTATGTTTTCGTTAACATTGGCATGGTTAGTGGTATCTTACCGGTAGTTGGCGTGCCGCTGCCGCTGGTCAGTTATGGCGGCTCCGCGCTTATCGTGCTTATGGCGGGATTTGGCATTGTGATGTCGATCCACACTCACCGAAAAATGTTATCTAAAAGTGTCTAAGAGGCTGCAGATGCGTAAGGAATGGCTTGGCGTTGCACTGGCATCACTGGTTCTGGCGGCCTGTACCACGCCGGAACCCCAAAATACGGCGCCGCCGCAACCGGCTTACAATGGACCGGTGGTGGAGATTCCAGGCGTTGAGCCACGTTATGAGCCGATCAATCCAGGCACCAGCCAGGATTACAGCGTGAACGGCAAAAATTATCGCGTCATCAAAGATCCGTCGAACTACAGTGAAGTCGGCCTGGCCACCTGGTACGGCGAAGAGGCGCAGGGCAACCGCACCGCTACCGGCGAAGCCTACGATCCTGATGCACTGACCGCGGCCCACCCTACTCTGCCGCTGCCGAGCTATGTGCGCGTGACCAATATCGCGAATGGCCGTCAGATTGTGGTGCGCGTTAACGATCGCGGCCCTTACACGCCAGGACGCATTATCGACCTGTCGCGGGCTGCCGGTGACCGCCTGAACATCTCCAACAATTCGCGCGTGCGGGTTGATTACATCAAAGTCGCCCCAGACGGTTCGCTCTCTGGCCCCGGCACCATCGGGACCGTCGTGGCAAAACAGAGCTACTCTCTGCCTGCCCGTCCGGACCTGAGTGGTGGCGCGGTGATGAACGGCGGCAGCGCAGCCCCCTCAGAGCCGCCTGCGCAAAATGTTGAGGCCATCAGCAACAGTACGCTGCAAAGCGGTGACAACATGGGCGCGCCGGTGCAGAGCAGCGGCTTTCTTGGTGCACCCCAGCCATTAGCGACCGGCGTACTGGAAGGTAACGAACCGCCAGCCGCCGCACCCGCCAGTTCCGCACTGGCAGTCAGCAATGCTGCTCCCGCAGCAGCCAGCGCCGCGCCTGCAGCCAGCAGTGGTGGTGCCGATGGATATGTAGTGCAGGTCGGTGCGCTGAATGACCCGGCGCGTGCCCAGCAGATGATGAAAAGCCTGAGCCAGCGTTATGGCGTGCCCGGTAAGGTAGAAGACGCGGGCAACAATGTGTATCGCGTTCAGCTCGGCGGTTACGCCTCCCGCGCCGAAGCGGCTGCGCTGCAACAGCGCCTGAGCAGTGAAGGCCAGGCCGCCTCATTTATTACTAACACGCGTCGCTGAACCGTTTATCAGACAGCTGCACGTTACGTCTGCTAACAACCCAATCATCACGTCCGGTGCCAGTTAATCTGGCATTGGGTATGATGAGTGACATTTTCAACCTCAAACTCACGGATGTTGTAGTCCTACACATGAACACGCTGAAATCATCTCGTTTGCTGAAACGCCTGACAGTGGGATCACTGATCGCTTTCTCTCTCAGCCATGCTGCTATTGCTGATGACGTCAATCTCAAGACCATGATTCCGGGCGTGCCGGACATTGATGCCGAAGCGTACGTCCTTATCGACTACAACTCAGGCAAAGTGCTGGCAGAGAAAAATGCCGATGCACGCCGCGATCCTGCCAGTCTGACCAAGATGATGACCAGCTATGTCATTGGTCAGGCCGTTAAAGCGGGTAAAATTCATCAGGACGATATGGTCACCGTCGGCCCGGATGCCTGGGCGACCGGCAACCCGGTGTTCAAAGGCTCCTCGCTGATGTTCCTGAAGCCAGGCGACCGCGTGCCGGTTTCTCAACTGA
This sequence comes from Pantoea sp. CFSAN033090, assembly GCF_001264395.1. Classification (NCBI taxonomy): domain Bacteria; kingdom Pseudomonadati; phylum Pseudomonadota; class Gammaproteobacteria; order Enterobacterales; family Erwiniaceae; genus Pantoea; species Pantoea sp. CFSAN033090. Next base: position 39,132 of record NZ_LGYX01000012.1, read on the forward strand.
CCCGTGGGATTGTGCTGCAGTCCGGTAACGACGCCTGTGTTGCAATGGCTGACTATGTCGCTGGCAGCCAGGATGCGTTCGTTAATCTGATGAACAACTACGTCAAAGCGATTGGCCTGCAGAATACCCACTTCCAGACCGTTCATGGTCTGGACGCGGAAGGTCAGTACAGCTCCGCGCGCGATATGGCGTTGATCGGTCAGGCGCTGATCCGTGACGTGCCGGAAGAGTATGCTGTTTATAAAGAGAAAGAGTTCACCTTCAATAATATCCGTCAGATGAACCGTAACGGTCTGCTGTGGGATACCAACCTGAATGTGGACGGCATCAAAACCGGTCACACCAACGCTGCCGGTTACAACCTGGTGGCGTCTGCGACTGAAGGCCAGATGCGCCTGATCTCCGCTGTCATGGGCGGTCATACCTACAAAGGCCGTGAAACTGAGAGTAAGAAACTGCTGACCTGGGGCTTCCGTTTCTTTGAAACCGTGGCGCCACTGAAAGCGGGCAAAGAGTTCGCCTCTGAGCCAGTCTGGTTCGGCGATAACGACCGTGTGCAGCTGGGCGTGGAAAAAGATGCTTACCTGACCATCCCACGTGGCCGCATGAAAGATCTGAAAGCCAGCTATGTGCTGACCAACACGGAACTGCATGCACCACTGAAGAAAAATCAGGTGGTCGGCAGCATCAACTTCCAGCTGGATGGCAAGACTATCGAACAGCGTCCGCTGGTGGTACTGAACGAGATCTCTGAAGGAGGTTTCTTTGGCCGTATCGTTGATTACATCAAGCTGATGTTCCATCACTGGTTCGGTTAAGCGTGGCGGGTGATTGAAAAATCACCCCTTCGCCCCCATTACACGATATTATGTTGCTCCCGCTCAGGCGGGAGCCTGTTTTTTATGCACCGGAGTTAATATGAAAACCAAACTGAATGAGCTGCTCGAATTTCCTACCCCATTTACCTACAAAGTAATGGGTCTGGCACAACCGGAGCTGGTTGATCAAGTGGTTGAAGTGGTGCAACGCCATGCGCCAGGCGACTACAGCCCTGAAGTTAAGCCGAGCAGCAAAGGCAACTATCACTCCGTCAACATCACTATCACCGCCACCCACATCGAGCAGGTAGAACGCCTGTACGAAGAGCTGGGCAACATCGAAATTGTGCGGATGGTACTGTAATTTACGGGTCGGCAAGGCGCCTCTGCCTGACGGTTTGCCGACGTTATCCTCAGCGTTATTTCCTTTAGCGGGCTATCGTTTTGTCAGTTGAAACTCTTCTTGTCCGCCAGTCAGGTCTGCGCGACTGGCAATCTGTCTCCGACGCCATGCATCACTATACCGACCAGCGCAACGACCAGAGTCGTGATGAAATCTGGCTGGTTGAACATCCTCCGGTCTTCACTCAGGGGCAGGCGGGCAAAGCAGAGCATCTGCTGATGCCAGGCGAAATCCCGGTGGTGCAGAGTGACCGCGGGGGTCAGGTCACCTATCACGGGCCAGGACAGCAGGTGATGTACGTCCTGATCGATGTGAAACGCCGTAAGCTCGGCGTACGCCAGCTGGTGACCATTCTGGAAGAGACGGTTATCGCCACCCTGGCAGAGTTTGGCGTCAGCGCCCGCGCCCGTGCTGATGCACCTGGCGTCTACGTCGGGGAAGAGAAGATCTGCTCACTGGGATTACGCATCCGTAAAGGCTGCTCGTTTCACGGTCTGGCGCTGAATGTTGCTATGGATTTGTCGCCCTTCCTGCGCATCAATCCCTGTGGTTACGCCGGCATGAGCATGACCCAGTTGAAAAATTTCCAGCCAGAGGTGACGACGGAGCAGGTACACTCTCCGCTGGTCAGCGCGTTTGCGCGGCTGTCAGGTTATGAAAATGTTGAATGGATTTCAGGGGATCTCCCTGTTAAACCTTAACGCAGAATGCGAATTTACAAATATGTAACTTATCCGCGCTGACTGTGGCTGCTTCGCAGGCGATGTGATGATATAATTTTTGCACTTTTTTCAAATAAAGTTGAAAGCAGCCTTCCCGGTTTGAGTGGGAACGCTTTCAAATCGCAATCCGACCGGAACCTGCTGATTTATGAGTAAACCAATTCAGATGGAACGCGGCGTCAAATATCGTGACGCAGACAAAATGGCGCTGATCCCGGTGAAAACCGTGGCTGTTGAACGGCAGGAGATGTTGCGTAAGCCGGAATGGATGAAAATCAAGCTGCCAGCTGACTCCAGTCGTATTCAGGGCATTAAAGCCGCGATGCGTAAAAACGGGCTGCACTCAGTCTGTGAAGAGGCATCCTGCCCTAACCTCGCCGAATGCTTCAACCACGGCACCGCCACCTTTATGATCCTTGGCGCAATCTGTACCCGTCGTTGTCCGTTCTGCGATGTGGCACATGGCCGCCCCAATGCCCCTGACGCTAACGAACCCGCTAAACTGGCGCAGACGATTGCCGATATGGGCCTGCGCTACGTGGTGATCACCTCGGTTGACCGCGATGATTTGCGTGATGGTGGCGCACAGCACTTTGCCGACTGCATCAGCGCGATTCGCGAAAAAAATCCGACGATCAAAATCGAAACGCTGGTGCCGGACTTCCGTGGCCGTATGGATCGCGCGCTGGAGATTCTTACCGCGACGCCACCGGATGTGTTTAACCACAATCTGGAAAACGTACCGCGAGTCTACCGCCAGGTGCGTCCGGGCGCGAACTACGAGTGGTCACTGAAGCTGCTTGAACGTTTCAAAGAGGCACATCCTCACATCCCGACAAAATCGGGTCTGATGGTGGGCCTGGGCGAAACCAATGCCGAAATCGTTGAAGTGATGCGCGATCTGCGTCGCCATGGTGTCACCATGCTGACGCTGGGCCAGTATCTGCAGCCGAGCCGCCACCACCTGCCGGTTCAGCGCTACGTCAGCCCGGCTGAGTTCGATGAGATGAAAGAAGAAGCGATGGCGATGGGCTTTACCCATGCCGCGTGCGGTCCGTTTGTCCGCTCTTCCTATCATGCGGATATGCAGGCCAAAGGCGAAGAAGTGAAATAAGCACGCTTTTGCTTCAGGAAGCCCGAAAAACAAAAAACCAGACTGGAGACAGTCTGGTTTTTTTATCTGTGCCTGAAATAAAAAGTAACAGTTATTTGCAGCAAATAACCGATTAATCTTTATGAACGACGCGTTCTGCCGGCACGTCTTCAGCCGCAGTTCGGGTTGCGCTGGTATCTTCATCTTTCATGGCTTTTTTAAAGCCCTTGATTGCGGAGCCCAGATCGCCACCCAGTGAGCGCAACTTGTTGGTACCAAAAAGCAGTACGATAAGCGCACCGATAATCAGCAGCTTGGCAATACTGATACCTTCCATATTTAACCTTTCAACTTTATCGAATCACGGTGACTGATATTTACGCGCAGTTTGCCTGCGGCGACAACTGGAATCTGTAACAGAGTAAGATCTCAGATGAAGCGACTCAGGAACGCCTGGGTGCGCGGATGCTGTGGATTCGCGATCACCTCTTCAGGCGTGCCCTGCTCCACCACCACACCCCCATCCATAAAGACCACGCGATCGGCGGCTTCCCGCGCAAAGCTAATCTCATGAGTCACCACGATCATCGTTAATCCCTGGTCGGCCAGGGTACGCATGGTCGCCAGCACTTCGCCCACCAGTTCCGGATCGAGCGCGGAGGTCGGCTCATCAAACAGCATCAGCTGCGGCTTAATCGCCAGCGCCCGCGCAATCGCCACACGCTGTTGCTGTCCGCCCGAGAGGTGACGTGGCCAGGCGTCCGCTTTATCGCTTAACCCCACCGTCGCCAGCAGCGATCGGGCATGAGCCATCGCCTCCTGACGCGGGAATTTATGCACGCCGATGGGCGCTTCAGTGATGTTCTGCAGCACGGTCATATGGGGGTAGAGATTGAACTGCTGAAACACCATGCCAATTTTCTGGCGCTGACGGGCGATCTGGCGTGGCGACAACCGGTGCAGCACATGCCCTTTAAGTACGTACCCGATCTGCTCATCGCCGACCCGAATCGATCCGGCGTTCATCTCTTCAAGGTGATTGATGCAGCGCAGAAACGTGGATTTACCGGAACCAGACGGCCCGAGGATCACCACTACCTCACCGGGCCAGACATCCAGATCGATCCCTTTCAGAACCTGATTGTCGCCGTAATTCTTCTGCACGTTGCGGGCGCAGACCAGGGGTTCATGCTGACTCATTGTTCCTCCTGCTGGGGTTGCGCGTTAGCCGCGACGGCGGCGCGTCTGGGGGCGCTGGCCACCCGGCGAGTGCCACGCGCGTAGTAACGCTCGATGGCGGACTGGCCCAGATTGAGGATCGAGGTGATCAGCAGATACCAGATCACCGCCACCATCAGCATCGGGATGATCTCGAAGGTACGGTTGTAGATCGCCTGCACCGAGTAGAGCAGATCGCCCATTGCGATCACGCTGACCAGCGACGTCGCCTTGATCATGCTGATCAGCTGGTTGCCGGTGGGCGGAATAATCGACCGCATCGCCTGCGGAATAATGATGCGCCGCAGCGCCCGTGAACGACTCATGCCAAAGGCCTGTGTGGTCTCTACCTGACCGTTATCCACCGACAGCAGACCGGCGCGAATAATTTCCGCCATATAGGCCGCTTCATTCAGCGCCAGCCCGGCGATAGCGGCCGTCAGCGGCGTAATCAGATCGTTGGTATTCCAGCTGGCCAGCGTGATATCGGTCCACGGCAGCGTCAGCGACAGCGCCGGAAACAGCGTAGAAAGGTTGTACCAGAAGATCAGCTGTACCAGCAGCGGCGTGCCACGAAAGAACCAGATATAGAGTCCGGCAACGCCGCGCAGCAACCGGTTCTCAGAGAGCCGCCAGACACCCAGCAGCAGACCGAGCAGCGTGCCGAGCACCATCGACACCACTGTCAGCCCCAGAGTGACCTGCAACCCTTTGAGCACGGATCCTTCGGTAAACCACTTGAGTACCACCTGCCATTCAAAATTAGGGTTGGTCGCCACCAGCCACAACAGATTGGTGCCGATCACCAGCACTAAAATCCAGCTGATCCAGCGTCCGTAAGTGGGGGCGCTGCGAGCGAACGCCACGTCGCGCAGCTGTGCCTCGCCGCTGTGCAGATGGCGCGGCGGGCTCATTTGCTGGCCTCTTTCGCCAGATTCAGTCCGGGTGCGGTGGTCATGTTGCCCTCAAGCTGCCACTTTTTCATGATGGCCGCATACGTCCCGTTCTGATACAGCTCTTTGTAGGCATCCAGCACCACCTGACCCAGCGGCGAGCCTTTCGGCACCACCGTGCCCTGGAAAATATCGCCAAAGCCGTTTTTCTGCCCTTTGCCCGCCAGCTCAAGTTGCCCTTTCGCCTGATTAACAAAGTAAGTCAGCGGCGCCTGTGATGAGAAGAACGCATCGGAGCGTTTAGAGCGTACCGCCAGAATTGATGAAGGTTGATCGGTAAAGGCCTGCACCGTCACGGCCGGTTTCCCGTCGGCCACACACCGGGCTGACTGCTTACGGATAACCTGTTCCGCAGAGCCAGCGGCCATAACGGCAATGCGCTTGCCGCAGGTGTCGTCCAGCTGATTGATTCTGGCCGGATTGCCCTTCTGCACGCCGAACACCACGAACTCCTGCACAAAATCGATGAAATCCACTTTCTGCTGACGGTCCGGATAATCACCAATCGGCCCAATTGCCAGCTGATAACGACCCGCATTGATGCCGGTGAGTACGCCCGATAAACCACTCACCGTCGCATGCTCGATCTTCACACCCAGCAGTTGTGCCAGTGCAGTCGTTAATTCGGCCGACGCGCCCTCCATTGAGTGCGGGCCATTCACAATTTCATAGGGCGGAAATGAACCGTTATTCACTGAAATCATTTTGCCCGATTTTTTGATCTCATCCGGCAGCCTGTCATGCAGGGCCTGGTCAACTTTTTGCACCGGAATAGCGTCGGCAGCCTGCGCCAGGGATGCAGTCAGCCCCAGCGCCACGATTAAGGCGGTTGCTCTCTTCGTCATAATGGATTCCTGGTTCAGCGGATCAGTTGAGTTCGGGACGGGCAAAGCGCCGGTTTTCCAGTACCGGCAGCACCCGGCGGGCATAGGCGACGCGCTCAGGATCGAGATCGGCAAACAGCAGCGCCGGCGATTCCGCCGCATTCGCCACCGCTACGCCCAGCGGATCGACCACCAGGCTGTTGCCGATATTGCGCGGGCCGCACTCCCCCACCGCCACCATATAGCAGGTATTTTCCAGCGCGCGGGCACGGGTCAGCAGTTCCCAGTGCATCTCTTTCAGCGGACCTTTAACCCAGGCGGCAGGCAGCACCAGCACCTCTGCACCATCCAGTACCAGCCGACGCGCCAGCTCCGGGAAGCGCACGTCATAGCAGGTCATTAATCCGACTTTCATACCCGCGACCTCAATCAGCGGCGGAATGACGTGGCCGGGATTGACCCGCTGCGACTCCTGCATCGCAAAGGCATCGTACAGATGCAGCTTTTCATAGGCGGCGATGATCTCACCGTTGCGGATCGCTACCAGCACGTTGAGCGCTTTTTGCTCGCCGGTGGGAACGTGAATGCTCATCATGGTGGTCAGTGCATTCTGCTTGCTGGCGGCCAGCAGCTGGCTCAGAAAAGGGCCATCCAGCGGCTGCGCCGCCTTCAGCACTAAATCGGGGTCGGCTATATCACGTGCCAGCACCCCTTCCGGCAGTACCAGCAGATCGGCGCCACCTTCTGTCGCCCGCTGCATTAAGTCCAGACAGATACTGGCGTTCTCCTGCCATTCGCGGCTCACCGCAAATTGTCCCAGTGCTACTTTCATCATTTCTCTTCTCCCGCAGCGGCCGGAAACATTGCTTCCGGCGTCAGTACCTGGTGAGTCAGCCCTTGCTCATAGAGCTCACGGCCAAAGTCCGCAATCATCTTTCTGTTAACGCTAAAACCATTCTGATTCCAGTCAGCGGGCAATTCCTGCGCAGTGCGTCGCAAATCGTCCAGCAGCCACGGCGTGGTGTCGGCATATTTCTCTCTTTTCTGCATCCACAGCCGGTAAGAGCGATCGATGACCTCACTTAACGCCGCAGGCAGCCACGGATGCGCCGCCGCCAGTGCCGGTTTAAGCGCCAGAATGTGGATGCCCGGCACATAGCCGACACGATTAAAGTAGTCCCGCTCCGCCTGATAAAAATCGGTCTGCAGCTGACGTAATCCCGAACCAGGCAGGAAAAAGCCCTCCGGCATAAATGGCGTGAAGATGGCATCCAGCTCACCCGCCTGCAGCATCTCTATCAGCGGTCGTTCGTCAGGCGCGGGTTCAATGCGGCCCGGGCGGCCAAATCCCGCCAGCCGATCGACAATCGGATGATCGGCAGTAAGACGACCGGCATACCAGAACACATCATCGATTTCGACGCCTGCTTCACGCAGCACCGTGCGTGTCCAGGTATTGCCCGAATCCTGCCAGCCGGTGACGCCGATTCTCTTACCTTTCAGCTGCGCAGGCGTGGTGATGGGGCTGCTGCTGGTTGTGATAATGCAGCGCTGGCGGAAGCCGCGCATCAGGAAGTGCGGCAGGCCAAGCAGTGTTTCGTCTCCTCTGGCCCGGCCCTGAGCATAGCGGCTGAAGGAGACTTCGCCCGCGTCATAGTCGGGGCTGGTCGCCAGATCATTCACAAGTGTGCCGACGCGGTCGATCTGCAGTTCAAAACCTTCTGGTCTGATATCGCCCAGCGCCAGCGGGGTGAAGTAGTCCCAGTCGCGTACCGCCAGTCTGATGAGTAGCCTTGCCATGATCTCTCCGTTTACGCTGCACCGTCGGGACGGGGCATGAAATAGTGCTTGAATTTGATACTAGATCCGGAATACTTACCTGAACAATCATTAATTTGTTACTGAACAAAGTATTTTCTTATGACAGAGAGCGTCGACCTCAACTGGTTTTGCAGCCAGATAAAATCGCCTTCAGTGAAAGGCATTGCACAGGCAGCCTCCGCGCTGATTCGTGACGGACAGATCGCGACAGGTATGCAGATGCCTGCGGTGCGGGAGATAGCGGAGCAGCTGGGTGTCAGCCCGGCAACCGTTTCTGCTGCCTGGGCGCAACTCAGAAAGCAGAAAGTGCTGGCGGGCAAGGGGCGCAGTGGTGTCTGGGTCAGTAGTAATACGGTGATGCCGCGTCCGATTCGCTTTGAGAAGATCGGCAACTACGGTGATAACATCCGCGCCGATCTGACCCTCGCCGCGCCCGACCCCGCCCTGCTGCCTGACCTGCAGCGTGCGCTGCAGGCGGCCCTACACTCACCGCAGCTCAACAGCTACACCCGTGAGGCGATTTCCGCGCCGCTGCATAGGGCGATCGCGCCGCGCTGGCCCTATGCTGCAGAGGCGTTTCTGGCGACAGATGGCGGTTTTGACGCGATGAATCTGCTGGTGCAAACCCTGGTCTCGCCGGGAGACCGCGTGATTATTGAAGATCCGACCGCGACCCGGCTGCTCGATATACTGGATAACGTCGGCGCAGAGATTCTGCCGCTGGCGTGTGATGATCAAGGCCCGCTGCCAGAGGTTCTTTCTCTTCTGCTGGAGCAGGCACCGGTAATGTTGATCTATCAGCCCCGCACCCACTCGGCCACCGGGAACAGCATCAGCCCGGCGCGACGTCAGGCAATGGCGCAGGTTCTGCAACAGAGCAACACACTGATCGTTGAGGATGATGGTATTGGCGATCTCTCCGCGGAGGCGAGCTGGAGCCTGGGTTCAATCTTTCCTGAGCGCACGCTGCACGTCCGTTCGTTTTCCAAAGCCTATGGACCGGATCTGCGGCTGGCAGTGCTCTCTGCCACCTCGGAGATGGTCAGGCGCATTCAGTCATGGCGAAATTTTGGCGTCAGCTGGACCAGCCGCATTCTGCAGGATGCGGTGGCGTGGCTGCTGGAGGATGAGGAAACGCAACGGCAGATCGCCACCGCACGCGCGACCTACCGGCAACGGCGTGAAGCGTTGCTCGCGGCGCTGGCACAGCGTGGGCTTGATCTGCCGCTTCGCGACGGATTAAGCCTCTATATTCCGGTGACTTCAGAGCAGTTTGCCATGATCACGCTGGCTGCCCGCGGTATTGCGGTCGTGCCAGGCGAGCGCTGTCGGCTCGGCCCAACCCAATTTATTCGCGTCAGTATCGCCAGCCTCAGGGATGAACAGCGGGAGATGATTGCCGGGGCGCTGGTCATCGCCAGCGGACGGGAATTTAACTCGCTTGCAGATCTTTGATGAGATAACAGGGGGATTCAACATAGCCTTCACGGGCGTAGAACTGGTTCGCCTTGAGACGTGACTGATGGCAATGGACTTCCATGCGATCGCAGCCACGACGAGCCGCCAGCATTTCTGCATGCTGAATCAGCTGCTGGCCGACGCCTTTACTGCGCTCACCTTCTGCAATGCAGAAATAGCTGATGCGGGCGAAATCACCGGCCAGCGCCAGCTGAGGAATAAAATGTAAGGAGAGAAACCCCAGCACCTGACTGCCATGTTCAGCCACCAACAGCGCTTCACTGGGATCGCTGCATAACTGCGCCAGGCGCTGTTCAATAAAGCTTTCAGTGCCGCCGTAGCCTAACTCGCTCAGTAATGCACTCAACGCAAAACTGTCTTTCAACTCTGCCTGACGTATGTTCATCCTGCCTCCTCACTCACTGGGTTCTGTCGCACAGTTATATAGCGTCGCAAGCCAAAAAGCTGCATCTCGGGTTGTTATAAATATGTTACGGTTATTTAGTGTGAACCGCCGCGCAGTTTGTGCGCCAACACGCCGAGAGTGAGAGTACGACAGGGGGGATGAAGCGCAGATTACAGCCATAAAAAAACCCGCCATAAGGCGGGTTTTTAGAATTCTGACTGTTAACTTACAGACTGATAACGTTAGCAGCAGATGGGCCTTTAGCGCCGTCGGTGATTTCAAACTCTACGCGCTGACCTTCAGCCAGAGTTTTGAAGCCGTTGCTCTGGATTGCAGAGAAATGTACGAATACATCTTTGCTGCCATCTTCAGGAGTAATGAAACCGAATCCTTTAGATTCATTAAACCACTTAACGTTACCTTTGATCTTAGACATCTATATTACCTTTACATGAAAAATGGACACTAAACTGTGTCGGGGTCTAGTACAGCAATTGCTGAGGGATTTGTCCAGCATGATTTGATGAAAAAGTGATAAATATCGACATTCTGTACATCCATCACACTTTCCTGCTTTTCGACTTGCGAAACATCGCTCAACGCGTATCAGGCGCAGAGCGGGTATCGGTCGCTAACCTGCTGGAAACGAAACCCTTTTTAATTTTAAGCGGTTATGTTACTGACGTTAAAAAGAAAAATCTGATTAAGATATATTCCTGTTCTTAATGACGTTTACGCCGGTAAAAGGTCAATTTTTTTCTATCATCCGGACGGTAAGTCCCATGACCTTAAACCCGTTTTTCTGCTTTTTCAGGCCTGCGTCCTGCCAGTGGCTATTTATTGTACGATAAATCTTAAATTCACTGGCGCAGATCCCGCTCCCTCGCCAAAAAAAATGAGTCGGCTGTGCCATTATCATCAGTCATGGCAGGCTATTCGCGGATATTTTAGCCAACAACTAATAAACACTGATCTGGATCAATGAAATGCTTTTTAGTGACCGAATGCGCATTTGGCAACAAACAATCAAAAGCATAAGAAACTACTTTTCTTATCGCAGTGCGAAATAATATTGCCGCGCAATAGATAAAGTCTGCTTAACCTGTCAGGCACAGGCATCCGTTAATGCTGAGTAAAAGGAGGGTGAGACACAGGATGGTGATGAAGATACGTTGCGGTCAATGTGGAAGCGCCCGATTCGTTTTTACTGATTACCGCGAGGGCCAGCGAAACTTTCATGGTGCCTGCTGCGCATACTGTAAGAAACCTCTGGGCTCACAGGATCTGCTGCCCAATACGCCGATGGATCCCATTACAGACGCTCTGTTGGCCAGCCAGAAAACATTGCGGGCACCTGATTAGGTGCCCGCTGTTGCTGAAGCGTTAACAGATATCAGAAAATCAGTTTGAACACCCCTGTCAGGGTCAGTAAGCCAACGATAAAAATGATCGCAATAATCCACAGAATAATTTTCATTTCCTTTCCCCTCACCAATTAAACACTTTTCCTGTAAGCATTATAGACAGGAAAATGCGCCCTGCCGCTTCACTTAAGGCTCAACTGGTCATAAGTTCATCAACCCTGAGCTTTATTTAAATTCTGAGATAACGATCGCAACACCACTTTTTAACGGCTCTCTTTCTTCGTTTTACAGAACACTCCTGGCTAAAATTTAGGCGGCAAGGCAGGCCTCAAGAGTGATGAGATTGAAAATGAGTCGCGAGGAGATCTTATGAGCACGATTAATACCAGCATGGGCCGCTACAGCCTCAAGGCAAAAAACAGCGGTAACCACATCAAAGGGACTTTCGCCATCAACGATGAAGGCGGCACGCAGCTCTCTCTGCAGGAGTTTGACGAGCACTACCTTGATGATGTGGTGAATAACGTTATCTACCCCGTTACCGGTGGCAACCGTGACATTGCACACGCGCTGCGGGAACAGATGGTAAAAGCCGGTTTTGAACCGCCTCATTAACGTGGCAGATTCAGACTGAATCTTCTCTGTCAGGCCGCACCTTGCGGCCTTTTTTATGCTGTCTGTCCCGCACATCCCGGTTTAACCGGCAACAGGGGCAGCAAGCGCGACGGGATGTTCAAAGCTCAAAGAGGCAGCGGGAGAGACGCGAAAGCAGAGAGCCGCTGGCAGGCTTGCCAGCGGCCAGAGGTTAAATCGCCCAGGAGAGCAGCAGGCAACCCACCAGACCACAGACCGAAATAATGGTTTCCAGCGCCGACCAGGAGCGGATGGTTTCGCCAATCGTCAGGTTGAAATACTCTTTGAACAGCCAGAAGCCCGGGTCATTAACGTGCGAGAAGATCACGCTGCCGGACCCTACGGCGATGACCATCAGTTCCGGGCTGGCGCCGCTGGTAACAATCAGCGGTGCCACAATTCCCCCGGCGGTAATGGCCGCTACCGTGGCAGAACCCAGAGCAATACGCAGCACCGCGGCAATCGACCAGGCCATAAAGATTGGCGACAGCTGAGTAGAATGCATCATGCTGGCAATGTATTTATCCACGCCGCTATCCACCAGCACCTGTTTGAAGGCACCACCACCGCCGATGATCAACAACATCATGGCGATGATTTTGATCGAGTCGGTCAGGGTATCCATGACCTGTTCCATCGTGCGGCCGCGATTCAGTCCAAAGGTGAAGATTGCAATCAGCACCGCAATCAGTGTCGCCATCACCGGGTCGCCAAAGAACTCCGCATAGGGCAGCAGCACATGGCCTTTAGGCAGCAGCATCTCTGCCACCGCACGCAGCGCCATCAGCACCACAGGTACCAGTGCCGTCCAGACGCTGACGCCAAACCCCGGCATTTCCGCCTCGGTAAAGGTTTTCGGGTTATAGAGACCCTCAGGAATCGGTTTGTCGATGCCTTTCAGGAAGCGGGCGTAGACCGGACCCGCCAGAATCACCGTAGGAATACCCAACAGCGTACCAAACAGCAGCGTTTTACCCATGTCAGCGTTAAACAGCGTCGCGATTGCGGTCGGGCCAGGATGCGGCGGAAGAAAGCCGTGCGTCACGGACAGGGCAGCCGCCATCGGCACCCCGACATAGAGCAGCGGCACACGTGCCGATGCCGCAACGCTGAACACCAGCGGCAGCATCAGTACAAAGCCGACTTCATAGAACAGCGCAAATCCGACGATAAAACCGGTCAGCACCAGCGCCCACTGAATATGCTTAGTGCCGAATTTTTCAATCAGGGTGGTGGCAATACGCTGCGCACCGCCGCAGTCGGCCAGCAATTTACCGAGCATGGCACCAAAGCCCATGATCAGCGCCAGGCTGCCCAGCGTGCCGCCCACGCCCGCTTTGATTGAGGTAATCACTTTATTAACCGGCATGCCCTGCATCACACCGACCGCCAGCGCCACCAGGATCAGCGCGATAAATCCATTAAGCTTAAAGCGAATCATCAGCAGCAGCAGTAACGCGACGCCAATCGCCACATAGAGTAATGGCATAGCTTTTCTCCACCTTGTGCACTGAACATCATTCAGTGTCGGTTTATTATCATGATCCCCTGAGGGCTACAAAACAGTGCGCTGTAAGATGTTTACACATCCCGACAAACGCTGTTACCGATAACATGTTAAGGGTAACATCAGCAGGAAAGCACCACCCCGCCGGGGGTGAATTTCTGTTTTGCGAAGGTGATCAACTTTTTGCCAATGCGTTATCAGAAAGTTTGCCAGTCCCGGCGCCTTGCTTTTCGTTACACTCAGATTTTAGCGAAATGTAAAAAGGATGCGCTGGTGAGTGAGAACCTGAGTGAGCTGTACAGTAATCAACGAACCCTCTTTGGCCGGGGCAGCCTGGATAAACTGGTGCCGCTGCTGACCGCCCGGCCACAGCCTACCCTGCTGTTTTGTGGACAATCTTTTCTGCAAGGCCCCGCATATGCCCGGCTAAAAGCCGGACTCAACGATCATATTATTGGCTATGAAATTGTCAGTCATGAAGCCTCACCCGCCGAGATTGATGGCTGGGTTGCGCGCTGGCGCGGTCATGTGGATCGGGTCGTCGCGATTGGCGGCGGGAGCGTGCTGGATGCGGCGAAAGCGTTTAGTGCGATGGTACAACATCCGTTGCCAACCGCCCGCTATCTGGAAAAAGTGGGTGACACCGCGGTTCAGCCCATCACGTTGCCGCTGATTGCTATCCCGACCACCGCCGGTACCGGCAGTGAAGTGACGCAAAATGCGGTGGTGACTGACCAGCGTGACATTCAGATAAAAGCGTCACTGCGTCACCCGGTCTTTGTGCCGGAGGTGGCAATTCTCGATGCCGATCTGCTGAAAGGTGCGCCGGACCGGGTGCTGGCAACCTGCGGTATTGATGCGTTTACCCACCTGTTTGAAGCGTATCTCTCCGGCAAAGGCAACCTCTTTACCCGACAGCTGGCGCTGACCGGCCTGCGTCAGTTTGTTCAGGCCTGGCCTGCCCTTAATCGTGAGGATGCTGCTGGCGACGCGGCACGGGAAGCGATGATGATGGCGTCGTGGCTGGGCGGTGTCAGTCTCAGCAGTGCGGGTCTGGGGGTGATCCACGGTATTGCAGGGGAACTGGGCGCGATAAAGCCGTTCCATCACGGTGAAGTGTGCGGACGTCTGCTGTTTCCGTTCCTGGATCTGTTGTCCGACAGCGAACAGCCACTACAGCGTAAGCTGATGGCGGAACTGCACCCGCAGCTCTTCAGCGAAACTACGGACTCACCGGCTCAGTTTCTGAAACAGTGGCTGCAGCAGCAGGCGATCACCCCATTCTGGCAGGATGGCCCTTCACTGAGCCGCGCCGAGGTGGAGTGGATTCTGGCGCGAGCCAACAGCAAAAATTCGCTGGTGAATTACAGCCGCGAACAGATGCAGATGATGATCGCGCAGGCCTGGGAAATCACGGCGTGATCAGGAGCCGCGTTGCCCGCATTCGCTGACCAGGCACAACCGGGCCTGCCAGCCTCGCCCGGCTTTGCTGCTCCTCAGCGCTATCCTGTTGCACCCGCTCTCTGAGCCAGGCGGCTGGCTGAATCACGGCGCTGACCGTCCTGGCTTAATCGCAGCGCCAGACGGCTAAGCCTGCGTGGCGCTAAAAGGCCCCTCACCTGCCAGCATCTGCTCAATCACCTGCAGCACGCCCTGCTCGTTGTTAGAGGGCGCGGCGTAGCGCGCCGCCTGTTTCACCCGCTGTGGCGCGTTGTCCATGGCAAAACTGAAGCCAGACTGTCTGAGCATCTCCAGATCGTTACCGCCATCACCAAAGGCCAGCACCTGGTCGTGCGCGATCCCCCAGCGTTGTGCCAGCAGATCCAGACCGTGCGCTTTATGATTCCCCGGCACGATCAAATCCACCGAGCCGTGACCGCTTGAGGTCGCTGCCACTCGCCCCTGATGCAGACGTTCAATATCCGCCATCAGTGGCTCGATATAGTCATCAGAGAGATTCAGCGCGAACTTAAACAGCCGGTCATGCTGCACCTCATCCAGATGATGAATCGGCTTCAGCCGGTGACAGTAATGGCGCATCTTCTTCAGCCAGTTCTCTTCCATGCCGTCGAAGTACCAGGCGCTCTCCCGGCCACACAGCAGGTAACGCAGACCCGGATAGTCGCCGTTTTGCAGGGTATCGATCACCGCGTCAACATCGCGGCGTTCAAAGGCACCGCAAAACAGTTCCTCATCACGATCGATAATCCATGCGCCGTTTTCGGCTACAAAGGCGATATCGCTGGCGATCTCCGGGAAAAATGATTTGAGCTGGTAATACTGATTGCCGCTGGCCACCACAAATTTGATGTCACGGGCGGTGAGTTGCTGATAGCAGTCGAGAAAGCGGGATCGATTGTACTGCTTGTTATCGTCCAGAAATGTGCCATCCATATCTACCGCAACCATCTTAACCGTCGTCATCATGACTCCTTACACAGGGAAATTTCAGCGTGGAGTGTCAGGATAGCCGCTGGCGCAGCAAAACGGAAAGAAAGAGGGATGGCCGCAGCCATCCCCTGGGGATCAGTTCAGGGCGCTGTTCAGCACCAGCGCGGTAATTACCCCGGTTGCGGCAGCAATCAGCACATAGTTGCCGTCGATGTTTGCCCAGTGATAACCGCGCGGTGGTTCACGCAGACCGCGCTCATGCCAGTCGGCTACGCGGTAATGGTCGCCGCGGTACGCCTGCGGGACAGGATGCCCGCGACGGAAGTCGTGCCCCTGCCAGGCGAAATGGTCGCGATCATTACGTGCCTCTCTGCCCCGACCGTTGTTGTCCTGATCCGGGCGATGATTGACGCTGTCATGACGGTTGTTGCCACGCTCCTGATTCTGGTCAGAACCGCGATTGTCAGCACGATGGTCACCGTTCTGACGCGGCACAGGCTTGCGGTGCGCGTCATCACGATCGTCTGCCCGTGAGGCCTGAGAAAAGAGTGTGCTGCATGTCAAAAGTGAAGCGATAAGCGTTAATGTTGTTTTTTTCATGATACTGCCTCCGAAAATAACGGCTGTTCAGGCACCGTTGATCGGCATCATGGCAATAATTGTGGCGGGAGGCATCTGTAAAAGTCTTAAAATCCGGTAACTTACACACTATTACGCTTGCTTAGCGCTTTCTTAACACAGGACATGCGATGACAACGTTGCTGACGCAATCCAGAGGTTAACCGGGCAACCTGCGCTGTCTGAAAATCACGCTCTGGTTGACGGATGATGGCCGATGAAAAGTCAGGATGCTGAAACGCACCCTGACATTTTTGCGGTTATGGCGTGCTGAGGATCACTGGCGCATCCGGTAACCCGGTAAAGTGCGTCACGATGTGGTGGTAATCAGCCGTCGGGTCCAGATCGCGGAACACTTCCGGATAGAGATCTTTTGCCAGAATTTCCATGCCGATAATGTTGTAAGGGTGATTATAAAAATGGTGATAAACGCCATACACCCGCTTCTGTTTCACCGGTTCGATCTGCTCCAGACCGGTGCGGCTCTGCAGGCGGTTAAAGGTGGCGGTCACGTCGGTCTGACTGGCACCGTAACCAAACGGCAGCACGTTACTGTTCGGGCGTTTAGAGCCGGTCATGATATAGACGTCCGGCTTCATGGCGATAATCTTCTCCAGCGACACAAATCCTGAGCTGCCGGGCAGCAGTGCAGAACCGATATTCTTGCCACCGACCGCTTCCACCAGCGCGCCCCAGCCGTTATGACCGTGTGTAAAGCAGCAGTTGTCGCTGTTACCGGCAATCGGTTCAATAAACACGGTTGGCTTGTGCGGCACCTGCGCAATCTTCTGCTGAAGCATCTGCCAGCGCTGCTGGTAAAAATCGGCGTAAGCTTTCGCCTCGGCTTCGCGATTCAGAACGGTGCCCAGCACTTTCACGCTCTTCAGGGTGTTCTCTTTCGGATGAAGTTCAACATCAAGGAACAGCACCGGGATATGGAGATTTTTCAGGGTGGCGAGCACGCCTGACTGCGTCAGGGCCGGTTTGGCGCGCAGCTGCGCAATCATCAGATCGGGCTGCTTCGCCAGCACGCTCTCCAGATTGACCTGCCCCTGATCGTTAAAGCCCATATCAACAATCGATGCCGCCTGCGGCCAGCGCTGCTTCAGCAGGTCCCAGGTCTGGGTATCCTGCTTTTTCGGCAGGTTGTTCCAGGCAACGACACGCTGAAACGGGTTCTGGCGATCCAGTAATGCCAGCGCCATCACGTCACGCCCATCCTGTAAAATCACATGCTGCGGCTCTTTTTGCAGCGTAATTTTCTGACCATCCATATCGGTCACCGTGACCGGATAGGTGGTAGCCGCACAGGCGGTTGACAGTAAAAGTGTGGTGGCAGCAACTATCCCGATTTTCATTTTTCTCCTGTCCTTTTAGGGAATAATAATTATTCGCGTTAACTCTACCATGCTGATAAGTACCAAATGTAACTATTGCTAACCAGATGCGTCTGAGAGGCGGCATTAACAACGCGGCAGCGGGCTTAAATCAGGGAGCGATATCGCTGAATACGTGGAGGTGCATAGAGAGAATGGCGAAGGGCGGGCAGAATGGCAGGCGCATCCCAGGGGGATTGAGATGCGCCTGTTGCGCTAAGTGTTACTTCACCAGCGAATAGAAGATTGCGGAGATGGCAATCAGTCCGATCAGCACGACAAACAGATTGCTGATATGACCGCTGTACTTCCGCATCGCGGGTACCTTCTGGATAGCGTACATCGGCATCAGGAACAGAATCATCGCAATGACCGGCCCGCCAAGCGTCTCAATCATGCCGAGAATATTGGGATCCAGCGTTGCCACCAGCCAGGTCGTCAGCAGCATAAAGAGTCCGGTCAGGCGATTCAGTCTGGCGGGCGCGATGGTTTTGCCGCGACTGCGCAGCGCCTTATTAACCATGCCGTTAAATCCTTCGCGCGCACCAAGATAGTGACCGAGAAACGATTTCGTGATCGCCACAATGGCAATCAGCGGTCCCAGCCATGCGATCATCGGCACCTTAAAATGGTTCGCCAGATAGGAAAGAATGGTGATGTTCTGCGCCTTGGCGGCGTGTAAATCTTCAGGCGACAGGCTCAGCACACAGCTGAAGACAAAGAACATCACCGTCACCACCATCATCAGGTGCGAGCAGGCCAGAATGCGCGAACACTTTTTCTCTGCGGCATCGCCATACTCTTCCCGCTTTGCCAGCGCGAATGAGGAGATGATCGGCGAGTGATTAAACGAGAAGACCATCACCGGAATCGCCAGCCACAGCGTCATCCACAGGCTGCTGCCCGCGGGCTGAACGTTCAGGGTCGAAAGCACAGCGCCGTGCCAGTGCGGGATCAGATAGCAGGCCATCAGCATCAGCACCGCCACAAAGGGATAAACCAGCACGCTCATCGCTTTGACAATCATCTTCTCGCCGAAACGCACAATGGTCATCAGTCCGACAATCAGCAGCAGCGACAGCAGCACTCGCGGTGGCGGCACCAGGCCGAGCTGATTCACCATCAGGCTCTCAACCGTGTTGGTGATCGCTACGCTGTACATCAGCAGAATCGGGTAGATGGCGAAGAAATAGAGCAGCGTAATCAGCTTGCCCGCACCAACGCCAAAATGCTCCTCGACCACCTCGGTGATATCCCCGGCCGGATTTTTACCGGAGAGAACGAATCGGGTCAGGGCGCGGTGCGCAAAAAAAGTCAGCGGAAACGCCAGTATCGCCATGATGATCAGCGGGATCAGCCCGCCGACGCCAGCATTGATAGGCAGGAACAGCACACCCGCCCCAATCGCCGTGCCGTATAAACCCAGCATCCACATGGTGTCGGTTTTACGCCATCCCGTATCGACGTCACTCTCAAGCGCGCCCAGCGTGCCAGTTTGCGTGGTTTTCATCAGATCTTCCGTTTTAAAAGCCGCCAGTAACCTGAGCCGTCAGGCAGGCAAATGTCCGCCCCACTCTGCGCCTCAGCTGCAACAGGATCAGTCAACGTGATGCTGACCCGTCCGTGCATAGGTAATCGATTGCGTGCGCCACTTTTTACACTACCTGACGATAGAAGTTCAAGCCGTGCAGATAAACACGCATGGATTGCTGAAAAAACCGTCAGGTTGTGCAAAGTGACTGCGCGGCGATCATGCCATCTTTGTGGCGGTTTTACCGCCCCTAAAAAGGTGATCCCTGTAACGGTTCAGCGCAACGGGCTACGCTTAAACAGATTCTGTCGCGATCACGCCGACAGGTGCACAGGAGAAGAGAATGAAAATTGCCTGCCTCGGATGGGGATCGTTAATCTGGAAAGCTGGCGCACTGCCGGTGGCCAGTCAGTGGCATCATGATGGTCCTGAGCTACCGATTGAGTTTGTGCGCATCGCTGACGGCGGCGAGCTGTCGACCGCGATCTGCCTTAACGCCAGCCCGGTGCCAGTGTACTGGGCCTGGCTGAATACCGCCTCACTTGAGAGCGCCTGCCGCGCATTGCGCCTCCGTGAAGCCATTCCGGACAGCCGTATCGATGGCATCGGGATGATGACGGTGACAGCGACCTCAGCGGGACCACTGGCAGAGTGGGCTAAGACCAAAGGCATAGAAGGTCTGATCTGGACCGGCCTGCCTGCCCGCATGGCGGGTGTCGAAGGCCAGATCCCGACGCTGGACGACGCGCGGCACTATCTGCAGCAACTCACCGGTGAAACGCGTGAGCATGCCTGGCACTACATCGAACAGGTTCCGGCACAAATCGACACGGTTTATCGTCGTGCGTTTGCCGACCTCGCTCTCTGGCAACCCGACACCCGAGCCGTAACGGTCGCCACAACGCAGGTGCAGCCGCCCTGTCAGCCCGGCTGAAACTGGCCAGCCTGCTGCACCGCTCTGCTTACTCCTTAAAGGATTACTACACTTCAGGCAGGTTTCGATTTCAGGTTTCCTGAGTCTTTCCCGTGCGTGGCCACGCCTTCTGGCCTGGCCGCCGTCCCCTAATCATCAGGAGATGAACAGATGAAAGCATTAACTTATCACGGCCCCCATAAAGTCAGCGTCGATAATGTGCCCGATCCGGGTCTGGAAGCCGCAGATGACATTATTCTGCGTGTGACCGCCACGGCCATTTGCGGTTCAGACCTGCACCTTTACCGCGGCAAAATCCCCGGTACCGGGCACGGAGATATCTTTGGTCATGAGTTTATGGGCGAAGTGGTTGAAGCAGGCAGCGCAGTGACCGCCGTGGCCAAAGGCGATCGGGTGGTGATCCCGTTTGTTATCGCCTGTGGCGACTGTTTTTTCTGCCTGATGAGCCAGTATGCTGCCTGTGAAAATACCAACAGCGGACGGGGTGCCATCCTGAACCGGAAAAACATCACGCCGCCCGCAGCCCTGTTTGGTTTCAGCAAACTCTATGGCGGTGTGCCTGGTGGACAGGCGGAATATGTCCGGGTGCCGAAAGCCAATACCGGCCCGTTTAAAGTGCCGTCGGTACTGTCGGATGAGAAAGTGCTGTTCCTGTCAGACATTCTGCCCACCGCGTGGCAGGCGGTGAAAAACGCCGAGGTGAAACCCGGCTCCAGCCTGGCGATTTTCGGTGCCGGACCGGTTGGCCTGCTCAGTGCCGCCTGCGCCCGACAGCAGGGTGCCGAACAGATCTACATGATCGACCACAACAACTACCGCTTAAACTTTGCCCGTGAGCGCTACGGTGTTATCCCGATTAACTTCGATGAGATCGATGACCCGGCCGGCTGGATTATCGAACACAGCACCGGCAATCGCGGTGTGGATGCAGTGATTGATGCAGTAGGGTTCGAGGCAAAAGGCAGCATGACCGAAACCGTGCTCACCAATCTCAAACTGGAAGGCAGCAGCGGTAAAGCGTTGCGTCAGTGTATTGCCGCAGTAAGGCGTGGCGGTATCGTCAGCGTGCCGGGCGTCTATGCCGGATTCATTCACGGCTTCCTGTTTGGTGACGCCTTTGACAAAGGGCTGACCTTTAAGATGGGACAGACCCACGTACACGCTTATCTGCCCGACCTGCTGAAGCTGATCGAACAGGGTCATCTGACGCCGGAAGAGATTGTGACCCACCATCTGCCGCTGGAAGATGCTGCGCGTGGCTACGATATTTTCGCCAAACGCGAAGAGGAGTGCCGCAAGGTGATTCTGGTGCCTGGCATGGCTGCGACACAGGCCACAATATAATTTCACAATGGATCTGAAACGCTTAACCCCTGGCTCCCCGGCTATTCTCCGCCGGGGAGCTCATCTCAGAACGGCTTGCGTTGCAGGCTGCTTCGCCACTCCCGCCTCTCCAGCAGATGTTCATCCGGCGAATCCGCCGTATCAACCTGACTGCCCTGCTCCAGCCATCGCGCACTGCGTGAATGGGGATGACTTTCGCTGATCACCTGTTGTGAAAACGCGCCAAACGATAACAGCAAAAACAGTAATGCACTGGCCAGCCTCACTTTCATACGCACACCTCTTTGGTAATGGTGCCGCTATGCTGCCCGAAGGGTTTTCATTTTCTGTCAGTAACAGGCAAAGTTATGTGGTAAGCGGGAACAAGCTGCGACGGGTTTAACCGCGGTTCAGAATAGCCAGTCAGCCCGGCATCATAAGTTTCCCGACTAACCGTCCGTTTTCTTTCAGGAGAATGCTATTGAACCTCAATCAGTTTGATCAGCCGGTGGGTGAGGCTCTGCCCGACTGGCAACCGGTCAACAGGCCACCCTGTATGCCACTCACGGGTCAGCACTGCCTTCTCCTGCCGCTGAGCATCGATCATGCAGAACCGCTATTGCAGGCATTTATGCTGGCACCGGATGATCGCGACTGGACCTGGCTGAGCGCGGAGCGGCCCGCCTCTCTGCCGCAGATGCAGCGCTGGATTGCGGATAAAGTGGCAGATGCAGCCCTGGTGTCCTTCACGGTCTGCTCGCCAAATCAGCAGCCCTGCGGCGTGGTCTGCTTCGCCAGCATTGAGCCGGGACACGGCACTGTTGAAATCGGTCACGTCACCTGGTCGCCGCTGATGCAGCGCAGTGTCATTGGCAGCGAGGCGATTTATCTGCTGCTGCAACAGGCTTTCTCGCTCGGCTATCGGCGAGTGGCGTGGCGCTGTGATTCAACCAATATCGCATCACGACGCGCAGCAGAACGGCTGGGGTTCCGCTTTGAGGGCCGTTTTCGTCAGGTGATGACGCGTAAACAGCGTAATCGCGATACCGACTGGCTATCAATTATTGACCGTGAATGGCCGGATGTTCAGCGCGCCCTGAGTGCCTGGCTAAGTGCGGATAATTTCGCTGCCGGGGGACAGCAAAAGCGCCCGCTCAGCGCCTGCTTCGCCGACGTTAACCCGGCTGATGCAAACGCGACAAGTCCTGAACGCGGAGCGGATGCTGGCGATTAATGCAGCCGACGCACGGTCAGTGCCGCGGACCAGCGCTGTCGCTGACAGCGCGGGCAGACAGCCTGCTGCTCAGCCTCAACGATCTGCGTCTGGCCGCAATGGGTGCAGGCATAGAGCGCGCTGACCGGTACAGTGCTGTAATCCTGCCGGTGCTCAGGAGGCAGTACGCTTAACCCGGCGCGCATCTCATCGTCATCGTAGAAATAGAGGCTGAGCTGACCATCGACCTCCACCAGCGCCAGCCGGATCTGCCCCAGATGCTCCACACCACTCTGCCGTAACTCCATATAAAACTCATCTTCAGAAATATTCAGACGATCCAGACTCTCCAGCACATACAATCCCTCTTTAATCAGGGTAATCACGTCGCCCTGAATAAGCCGTGAAAAGCGCGGGCTGTGCGCCGTCAGCCAGGTCGTGAAGCGGTAGAGCGCCAGCAGGACTACAAACACCATAATGACCGGCAGCACCGGCACATCATCGTAAAATGTCACATCACCGGACGCGGAACCCAGCGTCAGGATCACCACCAACTCGAACAACGACAGCTGGCGCACGCCGCGTCGTCCTGAGACTTTCAGAAAGGTGAACACCACCAGATAAGCGATCATGACCCGTACCACCACCTCAAACAAAAAGGTGGCCGGTTGATCGTTAAGTAAGAAACGGTGCCAGTCGAATGAGAACATAGCCTGTAAAACATCCTGTTTTAGGGGGCGCGCATCGTCGCATCACCCGTTGATGACCCGCAGATTCAGGCCAGTGATAAGTAAATCTTGTCGCCAGCCCGCCAAAAGGCAAGCGAAGCTGTAACGCGAAAGTGGGCGAGTCTGACCTCTCTGCATGTTGAGGAAAAGGTTAACAAAGCTGAAAATGGCGCTGACACTATTCACGCTGCGCTTATCGGGCCGTTCGCAAAACCGCATGCTAAAACTTCCTGTTTCTGGCTGGATAATTTTTACCGCTGCGCTTTTTTCTTTTACTTCAATAAATTGCGAACCAAACCTTACTGCCTATACTTTCCAGTAAGGCTTCCGCAAAACCTTTCAACATCCAGAGAAGCCAGCCTTTTTCTGCCGATAGCGTCACTGGCCTATACCTGCTATCTCACTCGTCCACACCGCGACAGGCCCTGATGCCTGCAACTCAGTGTCTGTGACTTATGGCATGGATCGCCCGTCCGTTCAGAGTGGTCAGATCGATCAGTCTGCAATGCATACCCTGACGCCCTGACCCGTTTCACGACGGCTCGTCAGCGGGAAGCGTGTTGCTTTTTTTCGGGAGATGCCATGACGCCCTTTTCCAGTTTCTGGCAGGCCGGCTACGAAGGTGCCGATCATATCAATCCTGCCGGCCTTGCGCTGTCGATGAACGATCTTAACCAACATCAGGCGCGTGCAGCAGAAGATTATGCCGCGCTGGCCCCCTTTTCCATTCGCACAGTGCGCGAAAGCGTCGGCTGGCGGTTATGTGAGCACGATGGCCGCTATGACTTCTCGACGGTCGCGGCCCGGATGCAGGCCGCAGAGCAGCAGGGCATTCAGCTGAGCTGGACAATCTGCCACTACGGCTGGCCCGCTGGCGTCAGCCTGTTTGACCACGACTTTGTCAGCCGTTTCGCCGCCTTCTGTGGCGCACTGGCCCGCTTCCTGGCCCCCTGGTATCAGCAGGCGCCGGTCTACTCTCCGATGAATGAGATCTCCTTTGTCAGCTGGGGTATCTCGGTAGGGCTGTTCACCTGTGAGGCGATCGCTGAGGCGGATCGGGCGGATGCCGCCAAGCAGCAGCTGGTGCGCGCTACGCTGGCAGCCTGTGATGCCATCTGGCTGGCCGATCCGCGAGCCCGTCTGCTGCACTGTGATCCACTGATCCATATCGTGCCCGATCCCGCCGATCCGGCCAGCGATGTGCTGGCACGTGAGATGTGTGACACCCAGTTTCAGGCGTGGGACATGCTGAGCGGCAGGCTTAACCCGGAACTGGGCGGCGCCCCACGCTATCTCGATCTGATTGGCGTGAATTACTACCACGACAATCAGTGGGAGCAGGGATCAAACCGGCGGCTTTACTGGCATCTGGGCGACAGCCGACGCCTGCCGCTGCATCGGATGCTGCAGCAGGTCTGGCAGCGTTATCAGCGGCCACTGCTGCTGGCGGAAACCAGCCACGTCGGCAGCGGACGCGGAAGCTGGATCCTTGAGATCGCCGCGCAGGTTGCGCAGGCGCAACTGGCAGGCGTTGAGCTGCACGGCATCTGCCTCTATCCGATCCTCGATCGTCCCTTATGGGAGGAGACGACTTTCTGGACCCGCAGCGGTTTGTGGGATCTCGATCTGCTGGGGGCCGATCCCTATGCCCGCCAGCTACAGCAGCCTTATGCCGACGCATTACGTCAGGCGCAGCGCTTTTTGCAGCACATCCACTCCTCAAAACACCCCTGTCAGGAGCACACTATGAAACCACCTGTTCTCATTGTTTTCAGCCATTTACGCTGGGGATTTGTTTTTCAGCGTCCGCAGCAGCTACTGACAAGACTGGCACAGCACTATCGCGTGCTGTTTGTCGAAGAGCCGGTCTGGCAGGCGGGGCCACAGGGCCTGCATCAGAGCTTGCCTGCCGCTAACATCACGGTGATCCAGCCGCATACCGACAGCGACGCGCCTGGTTTCCACGACAGCCAGATCGCCCCGCTGCTGCTGTTGCTGACGCCGCTACTGGAGGAAGATGAACAGCCGCTGATCTGGTTCTATACGCCGATGGCGCTGCCGCTGCTGACACCTTTTGATCCCTCACTGGTGATTTACGACTGCATGGATGAGCTTTCCGCTTTTCAGAATGCACCGCGCCAGCTGCAGCAGCGCGAATCCGCGCTGATGACCCGCGCCGATCTGGTCTTTACCGGCGGCACCAGCCTCTATGAAGCGAAGCGTGACAAACATCCTCAGGTTTACTGCTTTCCCAGCAGCGTTGATGCTATTCATTTTGAGCAGGCGCGCGATCGCAGCAATCGTCATCCGATGCAGGATGCGATTCCGGCACAGCGTCTTGGCTATTACGGCGTGCTGGATGAGCGCATAGACCTGCCGCTGATTGCGGCGCTGGCGGACAGCCACCCCGAGTGGCAGATTATTATGGTCGGGCCGGTGGTAAAAATTGATCCCGCCAGCCTGCCGCAGCGCGACAATATTCACTGGCTCGGCCAGCAGCCCTATCAGGCGCTGCCGCAGTTTCTGGCGGGCTGGGATGTCTGTCTGATGCCGTTTGCCATCAATGCCTCGACGCGCTACATCTCACCGACTAAGGTGCTGGAGTATATGGCGGCGCAGCTGCCGATTGTCAGTACCGCGATTATTGACGTTGCGCGGCATTACGCAGAGGAAGTCGCGGTGGCAGAGAGCCACGCGGAATTTATTGCCGCCTGTGAACAGGCGATGGCGATTGGTGCCGCAGAACGGCTGGCGCTGGCGGGACGGATGCAGGCAAAGGTCGATGCCACCTCATGGGATCGCACCGCTGAACAGATTCATGGACTGATCCAGCAGGCGCTGACGCAGCGTCAGCCCGCACTAAGGTCGGTCAGCCAGGGCAGCGCGCAGGCGAATATCACGCCGTTAACCCCATTGATGCTGGAGAGTGAAGCCGTGCCCTGCCTGATTATCGGAGCCGGGCCAACCGGGCTGAGCGCCGGTTATCACTATGGCGAAGGCGCAGTGTTGCTGGAGAAAAATGCCACGCCTGGCGGCTGGTGCCGCTCGATTGACGATCAGGGTTTTACCTTCGACTATGCCGGTCACATTATGTTCTCGCAGGATCCCTACGTCTTGCAGCTGTATGAGATGTTGCTGGGCGACAACCTGCACTGGCAGGCGCGTGAAGCCTGGGTCTACAGCGATGGCGTTTATACCCGCTATCCCTTCCAGTCCGCGCTGCACGGCTTGCCGGTCGAGGTGGTAAAAGAGTGCGTGCTGGGCGCTATCGAGGCGCGTTATGGCGAAACGGCCGCCGCCGCGGTGCCACTGGATCGGGCGCGGGCACGGCGGGACTGCTGCGCAGATGGCGCGATCCCCGATGAGGGCAGCAGCACAGGCGTGGTGGAAGGCGAAGAGGATTTCCAGCACTTCATTATGCGCACCTGGGGCAAAGGCATCGCGCGTCACTTTGCCCTGCCCTACAACCAGAAACTGTGGAAGGTGCCGCTGACCGACATGGAAACTTCATGGCTGGGCGGACGCGTACCGCTGCCCGATCTGGCGCAGATCATTGATGGCGCACTGCAACCGCTGGCGAAACCGGTTGGCCCCAACGCCCGTTTCGGCTATCCGCTGCGCGGTGGTTTCCAGGCGCTGATGTCCGGCTTTTTGCCGCACCTGAAATGTACGCTGGAAACGGATGCCCCCCTGACCCGCCTCTATCCGCAGGCGCACGTCGCGCTGCTGGCGGATGGCCGCCACTACCTTTATGAACAATTGATCAGCACCATGCCGCTGCCGGAGCTGATTAAACTGATGGGCGATGAAGTGCCGGATAGTGTGCAACGGGCGGCGCAGCAGTTGCAGTTTGTCTCGGTGCGCTGCGTTAATCTGGGGATTGGCCGCGCCGACCTGACCGAAAAGCACTGGATTTACTATCCTGGCGATACGCTGTTTCACCGCATCTTTGTGCAGGGCAATGCGAGTCCGCACTGCAACCCGCCGGGCGGTTTCGGCTTAACCTGCGAAATCACCTATAACGCGGCCAATCCGCTGCCGCTGGCGGGGGATGCGCTGATTGAGCGCTGCCGTCAGGATTGCATCAGAGTTGGCATGATCACCGCGGACGATCCGCTGCTCTGTGCCTCAGAGGTCGATATGCCCTACGCCTACGTGGTCTATGACCATGCGCGCAGCGCTAACGTGGCGCTGATCCGCCAGTGGCTGCTGACCCAGGACATTCATCTGTCAGGCCGCTACAGCGAGTGGGAATATTACAACTCGGATCACGCCTTCCTTGCCGGTAAACGCGCCGCCGAAAATGTCCGGCTGCAGCATGTCAGCGAACGGACGCTCGGCTGACCCGGCGCAGTCGCTACGAAAGCCGCTGGCTGCACTTCGCGGCTTTCAGCGACTGCAACTGCGTCAGTCGCCGCTCCGCCTTCTGGCTGGCATTGTATTTCGCAATGCCATTGCCCAGCCCGAAATCCCCGACAAAGCCCAGCACGGTCAGTGCATCGAACTGGCCGGTCTGCTCAATATCACTCTGCACGCTGTGCGCTTTCACCAGCTCCTGATCCAGCGCGCTGCAATTCAGCATCGCCGTCTCTTCCGGGGTGACCGCGGACGCCTGTGGATACTGCTTGGTCGCGCAGCCGCTTAATACCAGCGTCAGCAGGACAATTAAAACGCTCTGTTTACTCATTTTTCATTGCCTGTTTTTTATCCAGTTAATACTGTTATCGGCAGCATCCCCCGGGATCATGAGTCTCTGACCTACCAATAATGGTCGAAACCGCTACGCTAATGTAGGATTCAGCGCGCTGCTGTCAGTTGCAGCGTGTTACCTATAGGAAGTCACGCAGCGAACGCACATTGCCCGTTCATCACTTCTGCCAGACCTTTCAAAGAGTTAGCCAGCATGATGCTGTCATCAGCAGCGTTTAAAAAGCAAAGCCTGACCGATAATCAGTGACGAGGCAGCCGCATAAGCACAGCCAGACACAGAAAATTCGCGCGTCGGGTTTATCAGAGTTGTTCGAGATGAGGTTTTTCCATGCGTTTTAAAGGATTGAACATCGGGTTTTTCATTTTGATTCTGGCTATCGCCACCCTCGGTTTTTTCGAGGTGCTTTCGCCCTATTTCTCGCCGATTTTATGGGCGGCGATTCTGGCGGTGATTTTCCATCCGCTGAAAACGTATCTGCGGGTCCGAATGGGCGAACGCAATGGCCTGGCCGCGTTGATTACCCTGCTCTGTATCTGTCTGATTGTGTTCACGCCGCTGGCCATTATCGCCTCATCGCTGGTGGTCGAAACCAACGCGGTCTATCACAAACTGCAGACCAATTCGGCGCAGTTCCCGGCGGTCTTCGCCGATCTGTTACAGCATCTGCCGCGCTGGGCAAAACATTATCTGGCTGAAAATAACCTGGATAACGCCGAACAGATTCAGCAGAAACTCTCCTCGTTTGCCCTTAAGGGCGGTCAGTATGTGGCAGGCAGCGCATTTATCATCGGTAAAGGGACGTTCAGCTTTACCGTCGGCTTTGGCGTGATGCTTTATCTGCTGTTCTTCCTGCTGAAAGATGGCTCCTATCTGGTGCATCTGATCCTGGAAGCGCTGCCGCTCTCAACCTACGTGAAGCATCACCTGATGGTGAAGTTTGCGGCCGTGGCGCGCGCGACGGTGAAAGGCACGGTGGTGGTCGGTATTGTTCAGGGTATTCTCGGCGGGCTGGCATTCTGGTTTACCGGTATCGACGGCAGCCTGCTGTGGGGCGCACTGATGGCCTTCCTCTCCCTTATTCCGGCAGTCGGTTCCGCCATTATCTGGGTACCTGCGGCGATCTTCTTCTTCGCCACCGGTGCACTGTGGAAAGGGCTGTTCCTGGTGGGCTTCTTCGTAGTGATCGTCGGACTGGTGGATAACATCCTGCGTCCGCTGCTGGTCGGCAAAGACACCAAAATGCCTGACTATCTGATTCTGATCGCCACGCTGGGCGGCATGGAGATTTACGGCATCAACGGTTTTGTAATCGGTCCGGTGATTGCCGCCCTGTTTATCGCCTGCTGGAACCTGCTCTCCGGACGCGATAACCGCGAAAACATCGAAGCCATCGACGAAGAGTTTATCGAAGAAGGCAAGAAACAGTCTGATACCGCGGCAGAGGCTGCGGCTGAAGCGGCGGCGGCCTCCGCCGATGCGGCTGCAGAGACGGAAAGGAAAGTCTCTGCGTTAGCCGCCTCGGAGAAAGAAACAGCGGAAAAGAAAGCGTAATCCGCGTCAGCCATAAAAAAATCCACCTTTCGGTGGGTAATGCCAGTCAGTTAAGCGACAGGGGATAACGCAGTCTGGTGCGTATTGTTAAAAAGGGCACGAGAGTAGAGGCATGAGCGCCTCTGCTGCTGAAAGGGCTATCCGCAGCGCTGAGGCGTGACGGCGGGCCAGAAGTCCACGCCGGGAAGCGTGGACAGTTCGGGGCCGGCCAGGGAGGGCCGATCCCCGAACGGTTCGTCGGCACGACGTCAAAGCCGAAGGTACCGCGTGAGCGGCGCGAGGACGGCCCGGCAGCAGCAGAGGGGCCCAGGCCGGCACGGCAGCCCCATCTCCCCGAAAAACAACTGCGACGTCTGACCGAGCCAGCTTTTACTCATCTCATCTTAACTGACTGACA